>JBJSZP010000058.1:0-1073 GCA_046090365.1 Planctomycetia bacterium | reverse complement strand
GGCTCGACGGAGTCGAGGCCGAGGTAGGGATTGACGGTGAGCGCGTCGGCGGCCCAGGGGCCGGCGAGCCAGCCGTCGGCGTAGGCCTCGGCGGTGGAGCCGATGTCGCCGCGCTTGCCGTCGGCGAGCACGAGCACCTGCTTGGCGTGGGCGTAGGCGATCACCTCGGCGAGGGCCGCCATGCCGTGCGGCCCGAGGGCCTCGAAGCAGGCGAGCTGTGGCTTGACGATCGGCACGACGGGCGCGACGACGTCGATCACCTCGCAGCAGAACCGGGCGAACGTGGCGGCGAGTTCCTGGGGCTCGTGGGTCGCGGCCCCGGCGAACGCGGGAGGCAGCGCGTCGCGGCGCGGATCGAGCCCGACGCACGCGGGCGTGCGTTTCGATTTCACGGCGGCCGTGAGCCGCGAAGAAAATGATTGAGTGTTCATCTACGTCGCGATGAAACCAAGAAGCCCGGAGCGGAGGCGACGGGGTCAGCGACAGGCTTCAGCCTGTCATGCGTTCGCCGACCCGCGCAAGTGTGTCCATCTTTCCGACGCTTGGCGAGGGCCTGCGGCGATCCGCTGGTTTTCCGCCGGTTTGCCCGCGTAGGGTTGGGCGTGGTGGCGGCACGTTGCCGGCCACGTTCACCCTGGCCCGGACGCCGTTCCTCGAGACCGTGGAGGTTGATCATGGGACACGTCGATCCGAATCGTCTGGGCATCGTGGTGGGAGTGGTGCTGTCGGCCTGGCATGCGGTGTGGGAGGGGCTGGTCGCGGCGGGCGTGGCGCAGCGTGTGGTGGACTTCGTCTATCGGCTGCACAGCATCAAGTCGGAGATGGTGGTCGAGCCGTTCGATGCGGGTCGCGCGGGCCTGCTGCTCCTGCTCACAGCGGGGCTGGGCTACGCCGCCGGGGCGGTGGCCGCGCTGCTCTGGAACTGCCTCGGGGCGGTGTGTGCGAGCGGCAAGGCATCGCCCCTGCCGCGGCCGTGAGGCCCTGGCACGGCGGCGCCGATGAATTCGTGTTGAAGCACCGGCGGCGTTGTGCGATAGTGTGCCCGTCGCACGGTGGCGGTGTGCAAAGCACTG
>JBJSZP010000057.1:0-5663 GCA_046090365.1 Planctomycetia bacterium | reverse complement strand
CGGCGCGTTTGTGTAGGCATCACAGGCCGAAGCCGGTCCTACGTGCCGACAGGGGAGGGGACTTCGGCTTCGAGGATGCGCAGGGAGTCGGCGAACGCTTCCCGAACGAGGGCCGCCGCGGCCAGAGTGAGGAGACTTTTGCCGCTCCCCCGAAGCCGGTGCGCGTTCAACGAGGCGAACGTCAAGCGAGAGGGCGTGGGCAGTCACGAGCCGGCGCGATCACTCGAACCATGACAGGCTGAAGCCTGTCCCACGTCAAGGGTGCGTCTTGCGACGCGTGGCCCAGAGTTCGTAGGCGACCGGGAGCACCGACATGAGCACGATGCCCACCACCACGAGCTCGAAGTTCTTCTTCACGATCGGCACGTTGCCGAAGAAGTAGCCGGCCAGCGTGCAGAGCACGACCCAGAGGAGGCCGCCGAACACGTTGAACCACAGGAACTGCGGGTAGTGCATCTTGCCGACGCCCGCCACGAACGGGGCGAACGTGCGGATGATCGGCACGAAGCGGGCGAGCACGATCGTCTTGCCGCCGTGCTTCTCGTAGAAGGCCTGCGTCTTGACGAGGTTCTCGTGCTTGAGAAACCAGGTGTTGATCCGGAAGGCCCGCGGGCCCACCCAGCGGCCGATCGCATAGTTGAGCGTGTCGCCCAGGACGGCCGCCACGAACAGGAGCACGAGGAGCGTGACGATGCCGAGGTGCTCGGGGTAGAGGGCCGCCATCGCCCCGGCCGCGAACAGCAGCGAGTCGCCGGGAAGGAACGGCGTGACCACGAGGCCGGTCTCGCAGAGGATGATCACGAACAGGAGCACGTAGGTCCACGGGCCCCAGGCCTCGATCACGCCGTGGAGGTGCTCGTCGAGGTGCAGGAAGATGTCGAGGATCGAGCGCAGGGCGTCCATGGGCCGCCTATCATACGTTGCCGGCCGTCAGTCTGTCGGCAGCGCCCGCCGCGAGCGTCAGGGGGGCGAGCAGGCGAGCCGGGCGGCGCATGACGGTGGGGCGATAGAGGGCGGGGGAGCATGCTCCTTCCCGGCATCGCTCCGCGATCGCACGAGGTCGACCAAGAGGTCGTGCGACGGCGTGACGACCAGATACACCGCGAGCGACAGGAGCGCGAGGTCGCGGGCCGAATGCCCGGGCGAGAGCCACCACCAGGCCGCGAGGATCACCGCCCAGGTGGGCACGAGCAGCGGCAGCGCCGCGGCGTGCAGCCGCACGACCGCCCGCCACAGGCTCGAGCCGTCGTCCGGCTCGACACCGGCGACGAGCGGCGAGAGCAGTCCCAGGTGCCGCCAGGCGTGCCACACGAGGAAGTAGACGCCGATCGAGAGCAGCGGCGGCGCCACCGTGCCGAGCACGGCGACGACGGCGAGGTCCACGCATGTGTCGCGCGACCGCCGGAGCGCCCCGGGCGTGCCGCGTGTCGCCCAGATCTCGGCGACGATTGCGACCGCTCCGACCGCGAGCAGCGCCTGGCCGACCATGCGGATCGCGTCGGGCGCGAAGGCCGCCTGCGCCCGCAGCACCTGGGCTGGCGGGGCGACGAGTTCGACGAGCCCGAGGATCGCGCTCGCCGTCTCGGCCGGCCACACGGCGAGCGGCACGCCGAGCACCGGAGCCCCGCGGGCGAGCGCCGCCCGGGTCCGCGGCAGAAATCCTGCCGCGATCGGCGGCGTCTGGCCGTCGGCGTGTCCCATCCCGAAGTGCCAGAGGGAGAGGGCGGCGAACAGCACGATGAGCGGCACCGGCGCCGCCATGAAGAGCGCGAACACCGCCACCATGCAGGCCAGGTAGATCGAAAACACCCGCACGACCGAGCCGCGGCCGATGCGGCGGGTCACGGCCAGGTCGGCGGCCCCGTGCGGCAGCCCGACGACGACGAGCGACACCAGCCACGGGAGCGGTGCGATCCGCTCCGCCCAGCCTGCTCCGGCGGCCACGCCCGCGCCAGCCGTGGCCAGCATCAGGCCGAGCGGCACGAGCCGGAAGGCGACGGCATGGAAGGGGTCGTCTCGCACGGCTCGCCTCTCGTCAACACGCCCAAACCGGCTCGGGGCTGCCCATACTCCGTCGCCGGACGTTCACTGCCGCTTCACGGGAAGTCTCGGCATCGTGCCGAACTTCCCTTGGCCGACCTCCGTCGGCTGGTGCTGACCCGGCCTTCCGGGCCTGGCGTTATCTCATGGCCAAAAAGCCCGCTCTATGGTCTGGGCAGCCCCGAGCCTCCCCCGTGATGTGGAGGAGGCTCGGGTGCCTCGTGCGCCTAGTATCGGGGCTTGGTCTCCGACGAGTGGCCGTGGCTCATCGCCTGGATGCCGTGGTAGGCGACCAGGCCGAAGCCCACTTTGTTGATCACGTCGGCGACGTTGTAGAAGATCTCGCGGAGCTCGCCGTAGCCCGAGCGGGCCATCAGGAAGCCGATCGGGTAGATCGCCCACCCCACGAGCACGAACAGCCGCATCGTCTCGAGCGCCTTCGCCAGCGGTGCCGGAGCCTCGGCGATCGCCTGGCCCAGCGACATGTAGAGCACGCCCACGATCAGCGCCTCGCACACGCACGACACCAGGAAGAACGTCCACCAGCGCTCCGAGTTCACCGGCGACGTCTCAGCGATGAACGCCGTCACGATCATTACCACGTCGAGCAGCACGAGCTGCCAGAAGAACTTCGCGCCCCGCTCGCCCATGCGCAGGAGGAGCGGAAACTTCATCAGCAGGAGCGGCGTGGTGAACAGCCAGTCGATGTAGCGGAGGGCCGTGGGAAACTGCCCGCCCGACTCCTGGTACACATGCGTCATCTTGTAGTAGTGGAAGCAGGCGATGGCGCACACGAGCCCCGCCACCACCATCGTGCTCCGGTAGATCGGATCGACGTTGTTGCGGAGCAGGAAGAAGTACAGGGCGCCGGCGCCCATGGCGACGGTGCCCGCGAAGAACAGATACAGCGTGATCGACTGCAGCGGTGTGTTGGCGGCAAAGTCATTCGACAGCGGAACCACACCGGCCGCTGCCTGCGCAAGCAGAGCAAACATAGGAAACCTCCAGAAGAAGCGCGGCCGAGCCGCACGATGGCCTGAACCCCGATCCCTGAGAGCCGCCGCATCGGCGACGGCCTCCAACCTGCCGGGAATTATCCGCCTGACCGTGGGGATGGCAACATCAGGTTTCGGGCCTGACCGGCGATGTCGATGCCGACACGCCCGCTCCACGCGGAAAGCAGCCGCTGAAACACGGGCCCCGGGCCGCCGGCGCCGATCGGCCGCCCGTCGAGCCGGGTCGCCGGAAGGAGGCAGTTGGGCGTGCTCGTGAGCAGGATCTCGGCGGCTCCGGCGAGGTCGCGGATCGCGAGCGACCGCTCCTCCCACTCGAGCCCGAGCCCGGTCGCGAGGTCGCGACAGTAGCGCAGGCTCACGCCCGGAAGCGCGTCGGCGGGCGGCGGCGTGAGGATGCGGCCGTCGCGCACGATCGCCACGTTGGCCGTCGACGTCTCGCTGACGCGGCCGTCCGTGTGGCAGAGGATCGCGCGGGCGCCGGGCTCCGCGGCGGCCGCGGCCCGGTCGGCAAGGTGGTAGTGCATCCGGCTGCGACACTTGAGCGCGAGCGGCCACGATGCGCCAGGCACCTGCGCCACCGGCACGCTCCGGAGCGCCACGCCCTCGGCATACGCCCGGGCCCAGAGCGGGAAGGCGAGCGGAAACGAGTGCACTGCGACCCGTGGCGCCGACCCGCGGCCACCGTGCTGGGCGGGGAGGTCGCCCGGCGTCGCGAACACGACCACGCCGACGTCCCCGGCCGGATCGCCGAGGGCGTGGTTATGCCGCGCGACCTCGGCGGCCGCAGCGAAGATCGTCGCCACAGGCCAGGCCGGCTCGATGCCGGCGATGACGAGTGACTTCGCGAACCGCTCGGCGTGCCACTCGGGCAGAAACAGCCGGCCTGAGAACGTCCGCAGCTGCTCGGTCACCGTGGCCCCGAGCACGAACCCGGCATCGCCCACCGGCAGCACGAGGTCGGCCCGCGGGAGGATCCGGCCGTCGAGCCAGGCGATTTCGCCAGCCTGGAGAGAGGCGATGGGTGCTGCTGCCGCGTGAGTCATTGAAGTGGAGGATAGGGGATTCGAACCCCTGACCTTCTGGCTGCCAGCCAGACGCTCTCCCAATTGAGCTAATCCCCCAGCGATGAACGGTGACTCACGCGCTGGGCAGCACGGCATCGAAACTATCGGCCGCTTGCGGGAATGTCAACGCGAAGCAACTGTTGTAGGCGGGAAAAACGCCCCCACCCACCTGGATTTCATGGCCGACCACTCGCCGCCACCGTCGCCCTCCGAGACCGTGCGCGCCGGGGTCACCGTCGCCCTCGGGCTGTATCTCGTGGGCCTCCTGCTCTGCGTGGCAGGCAATTCCGCCGCGGGCGGCTCGGCGCTCGTGCGCACGATCCATGGCAAACTCTTCTCGTCCTGGATGACGCTGCCGTGGCTCGACCTCGGCTACGACACGCGGCTCACGCACGCGGCTCCCGAGGACGGCGACCACTGGTTCGAGATCCGCCGGCTCGATGATCCCGCGGCGAAAGTGGTCGCCCTGCCTGGGCCGACCATGCGCGGCGAGCGCGCCGCCCGCTGGCGGCGGCTGGCCCGGGCGACTGCGGTGAGCGAGGCCGATCCCGATCGCGAGGCACTGCTGCCGGCGGCCGTCGGCGCCGGCGCGTTTGGATCCTGGAACACGCGCGACCTGTCGCTCGCCGTGATGCGGCACCTGCCGCCCGACCGCGGCGACGTGCTCGCCGGGAATGCCGACGTCGCCGGCCGCGACGAGGAGGCCTACGCGGCGCGAGTGCGGCTCGTCGACGGCGAGGTGCAGCTCATCAAGGCCACGCCTCCTGTGGAACTCGCGCCGCTCGTGAAGGAGCCGGCGCCATGAACGCATCGCACCGTCCCGCCGCCCTGCCCGCGCTGGCCGATGCGATCGGCGACCCGTGGATGCGGTTCTGGTTCACGCCGGCCGGCCCCTGGCCTCTCGCGCTCGTGCGGGTCCTCGGCGGGCTCCTCGCGCTCGCCCTGTGGGCGAGCTACGCCTGGGACCTCGAAACCTGGTTCGGCCCCGCGGGCATGATCTCACCGGAGTTGCTTGCGGCCTGGCGGTCGCCATTTGCGGCGTCGCTGTTCGACTATGCGACGTCGCCTCCGGCCCTGTGGCTCGGCTACGTCGCGGGCGGGCTCGTGCTCGTCGCCCTCACGATCGGCCTCGCCACGCCAGTGACCGCGCCGCTCGGCGCCGTCGCCTTCACCACGCTCCTCCATCGCGGCCCGATGCTCGCGGGGCCGGCCGACGACGTGGCGGCCGTGATCCTCTGGTGCCTCGCGATCGGCCGCTCGGGCGACGCGCTTTCCATCGACCGATTCATCGGGGAGTGGCGGGGCAGGGCGGCGCCGGGCGAGACGCTCCGCTCGCGGATCGCGCTCGGCCTGATCCAGGTGCACGCGGCCGTGATCGCCGCCGCCGCGGTGCTCGCCCAGTTCAAGGGCGACGTGTGGTGGAACGGCACGGCCGCCTGGTGGCTCACCGCCCGCGTCGAATCGCGGCTCGTGGATCTCACCGGCGCGTTCCTGGCGTCGGAATACCTCACGAACCTCGTGACGCACGCGATCGTGGCATTCG
>JBJSZP010000056.1:0-12774 GCA_046090365.1 Planctomycetia bacterium | reverse complement strand
GGTGGTCGGAAACCGCACGTCGAACCGCTGCACCGCGACGCCGCCGGCCGGAATGTCGTCGAACCGCAGCCCGGGCCGCTCCGCCCCATCCTCGCGCAGTTCCAGCGCCACGCCGCTCACGGGGCGGTCCGACGTGTTGCGCACCGCCACATCCACCGGCACCACCACGCCGGTCGCCGGCACGCCCCCGGCGAGTTCGAGCCGCTCGATCGTGAGGTTGCCCGCGTTGCCGTCGGGGGCGCAATCGACGAGCCGCACTTCCACCCCCGAGGCCGCCAGCTGCCGCAGCAGATCGGCCGTCTCGTCGGCCGACTTCCAATCGCGGGCGCGGAAATCGCTCACGAGCCACAGCACCCGGGCCGCGGCGGATCCGGCAGTGAACGCATCGAGCGCCGCGGCGAGGGCCGCCCGCGGCCCGGCATCGGTTTCGGAACAGGAAAAGCCGGCCAATTCGTCGCGCACCCGCTGCACCGACTCGGGCGCCGCCGTCGCCCGCTCGAGGTCGAAGCGGGCCGGCTGGCCCTCGCGAGCGGGCTCGCCCGAGGCCTGCTCGAGCACGGAGAAGCGTCCGAGCGTCAGCTCCTGCGCGCCGGCCGCCGCCGCGAGTTCGCCGGCGATCCGCTCCACCACGAGCCGGCCGCGGTCGAAGGCCGACGTCTCGCCGAGGCGGTCGCCCGCCGTGAGGTCGCCCATCGAGCCGCTGTCGTCGAGGAGCACGATGTGGCTCGTGCGGCCGCCGCCGAGCAGCTGCCCGAGGGCGTGCTGCCAGCGCGGCTGCGCGAGCGCGAGCACCACGCCGAGCACCGCGGCCACCCGCAGGCAGAGGAGGAGGATCTGCTTGAGGAGCACCCGCGTGCGATACTTCCGCTGGCTGGCGAGGAGAAACTCCATCGCCGCCCAGCGCACCTGCCGGTGTCGGAGGAGATTGATGAGGTGGATGATGAGCGGGGCCGCCACGAGCGGCAGCCCCCACCACACGAGCGCTGGAAAGTCGAACGTGGGCATGCGTCAGGCCGGCATCCGGGCGCGGCGGGAGAGGAACTTCACGAGCGCGGCATCGAGCGGCTCGCGTGTGCGCACGAGCGAGTAGTCGCAGCGGGCGGCGGCGGCCCGGCGCCGGACGTCGGCGAGAAACTCCTCGAGCGCCGCGAGGTAGCCGGCCCGCAGGGCCCGCGGGTTGCAGGCGATGTGGTCGGGGATCTCGAGACCGTCGAACCGAGTGGGGCCGTCGAAGGGGAAGTCGAGTTCGTCGTCGTCGAGCACGTGGAGCAGGACGAGATCGTGCCCCTGCTTGCGCAGCATCTGCAGCCCCTTGAACACGCCGTCGCGGTCGCCGAGCAGGTCCGACACCACGACCACGAGCCCGCGGCGCGGCAGCGTCTCGGCCAGCGACCGCAGCACGGGGAGGAAGGCCGTGCCGCGGCCGCCGCGCGGCGTCTCCAGCACCTCCACCACGCTCGTGAGCTGCGACTTCTTCGTGCGGGCCGGCACGCTCGCCCGCACCTTGTCGTCGAACACGGCGCATCCGGCGGCGTCGCCGTGGGAGAGGGCGAGCCAGGCGAGGCTCGCGGCGAGCGTCGCGGCGCAGTCGTATTTCGAGAGCGGGCCTGAACCGTAGTCCATGCTCGCCGAGGCGTCCACGAGGAGCGCCAGGCGGAGGTTCGTCTCCTCCTCGAACTCCTTCACATACAGCCGGTCCTGCCGGCCCCACACCTTCCAGTCGACGCGCCGCAGGTCGTCGCCGCGCACGTACTCACGGTGCTGGAGAAACTCCAAGATCTGCCCCTTGTAGGGGCTCTTGTGGAGGCCTGCCAGGACGCCCTCGACGACCGCCCGGGCACGCAGCTCGAGCCGGGCGATCCGCGCGATCGCCTCAGGATGCAAATATCGTCTGGAAGCGGGCGTCACGCGTGAGCTCGTCCTCTCGGCTGGGGGTCGTGTCGATGATCCGGCGGATGATCGAGTCGGGCGTCACGCCCTCGCTCTCGGCGGCGAACCCGACCACGATCCGGTGCCGGAGCACCGGCGCGGCGAGCGCCTGGAGGTCGTCGACGGCGACATGGCTGCGGCCCTGGAGGAGGGCCCGGGCCTTGGCCCCCACGATCAGAAATTGCACCGCCCGGGGGCCAGCGCCCCACGAGAGCTGGTCGGAGACGAAGTCGGGCACGCCCTTCTCGCCGGCCCGTGTCTGGCGGACGAGCGTCAGCGCGTAGCGCACGAGATGGTCGCTGATCGGCACCTCGCGCACGCTCCGCTGGAGCGCGATGATGTCGGCCGCCGAGAGCACCGGGCGGGCCTCCTCCACGACCGCACCGGTGGTGCGGCGGGCAATCTCGAACTCCTCGTGGAACGAGGGGTAGTGGACCCGCACCTTGAACATGAACCGGTCCTGCTGCGCCTCGGGCAGCGGATAGGTGCCCTCCTGCTCGATCGGGTTTTGCGTGGCGAGCACGAAGAACGGGTCGACGAGCTGGTGCCGCACGCGGCCCACGCTCACCTGCCGCTCCTGCATCGCCTCGAGGAGCGCGGCCTGCGTCTTCGGGGGCGTGCGGTTGATCTCGTCGGCGAGCACGACGTTGGCGAACAGCGGCCCCTCCAGAAACCGCACCTGCCGCGTGCCGCTCGCGCGGTCCTCCTCGAGGACGTCGGTGCCGATGATGTCGGCCGGCATCAGGTCGGGCGTGAACTGGATGCGGCTGAACGAGAGGTCGAGGCTCTTGGCGAGCGTGCTGATCATGAGCGTCTTCGCCAGGCCGGGCACGCCCTCGAGGAGGCAGTGGCCGCGGCTGAAGAGCGAGATCAGGAGCTCCTCCACCACCTCGTGCTGGCCGACGATGACCCGCGAGAGCTGTTCGAGGATGCGATCGTGGGCCTCGTGGAGCCGCTCGACGGCGGACCCGAGGCTGGCGGGGGACGGATTCATGAGGGCACGGATCTCCGGGGCGATTGGGGGCGGCCGGCGGCGGCGGTCACCGCTGGTAGATGGGCAGCGTACCGTTTTCCAGCTGCAGGATGGTGAGGTTGGTGGCCGTCGTGTAGACCGGGCCGATGTAGCCCTGGCCCCAGAACACGACGTCGCCCTCCGTCTGGGCCTCCGACAGGAGGCGTTTTTCCATCTGCTCGCGGTAGGCCTCCCACTTCCGGCCCCCCTCGCGGTACATCACCTGGGCGTAGTAGAAGTGGGCGTAGTGCCAGTGGCCGAAGCCGTTGTTGGCGATGTTCCCCAGGTGCTTCTCGGCGTAGTCGAGCATCCGGGGCACGTGCGTGTCGTCGTATTCGCCGGCGTTGAACAGGCAGGCGATCGCGGCCGCGGAGATGGCCGGGCGGCCCCCGCCCCCCTTCGAGCTGTACTGCACGCCGCCGTCGGGCAGCGTGCACTGGTGGATGTAGGCGATCGCCTTGTCGATGATCTCGCGCGGCACCGGCACGCCCGCGTTGCGGCAGCCGCGCAGCCCCTGCACCTGCGTGATCGTGGTCGACCCCTCGTCGAAGTTGTTGCCGTCCTTCGCGCTCACGTATCCCCAGCCGCCGTCGGGCGTCTGGGCGCGGCCGGAAAACTCCACCGCCTTCGTGAGCACCCGCACGAGCTCCTCCCGGCGCCGCTCGTCCTCCTCCTCGCCGAGCACTTGCGAGAGGAAGAGCATCGAAAACCCGTGGCCGTAGGTATAGCGGTCGTCGCTCTTGGGGTCGCCGATCAGGCCGTTCACCCGGGCCCGGCTCACGAGATAGTCGACGGCCTGGCGGATCGGCTCGGCATACCGCCCCTGCGTGGTCGTGGAGCCCTCGAGGAGCATCGCGGTGCCGGCGAGGGCCGTCATCGCCGTGGGGTAGCGGCCGTCGTTGGCCGACCAGCTGCCGCGGCGCGACTGGCGGCGCACGAGCCAGTCGAGCCCCTTCGCGACCGTGCTCTCCACCCGCTCCTCGAGCGGCGCTCCGCGGCCCGGCGCGGGCATGAGCGCGGCGGCGAGGCAGCAGGCGACCAAGGTATGGCGGAGCGGCATCATGCGGGCCTCGGCATCAGAACGGGAGCGGGATCGTGATGGCCTTCTGGAGCCACGACTCGAGGTCGGCCAGGAAGCCTCCGCCGCCCGTCGGCCGCGCGGGCGCCTGGTAGGGCGGCCGCGGCGCCATCGGGACGCCGGTGAAGGTGAGCCGCACCTCGGCGGCGTCGCCGCCGCCCTTCGCGAGCGCGATCGTGTGGCCGTCGGGGTCGCCGGTGATCTCGCAGTTGGTGAACATGTGCGGCTGCACAGCGATCCGGTCGTCGACGTGCACGGCATGCCCGGTGCGCTTGTCGAGCACGAGCACGCTGAGGCGGGCACGGTCGTTGTCACGGCGCGACTGCAGATGCCGCGCGAAGCACAGCACGGGCAGTTCCGCGGGCTGGAGCCGGTGGAGACAGTGGCGGACGACTGTCGCCGGCACCGGCCACAGCGGCTCCCCGCCCGTGCGCGACACGGCCCACACCGAGCCGGTGAACGCCTGCCCCGTGGTGTCGTCGCCCGGCATCATCTGGGGCAGCGGGGAGACGGCGTCGTGCTGCTCCAACACTTTCTGTTCCTGCGGCGTCTCGCGGCGGCCGGCGACGACGAGCAGCCGATCCTGCCAGGGGATCACCTGCAGATGCTCGAGGCCCGCGGGCATGCGCGGCAGCTTCGTGTCGAACCGCACGGTGCCGCGCTCGAGATCGACCACGGTGAGGGTGCCGTCCGGCTCGAGCACGGCGAACAGGTCGGGACCCGCCTGGGTGGCCCGCGCGTCGGCCTGGAAGTCGCCGAGCCGCACCAGCTCGTCGCGGGCGGGATCGACCCATTCGAGCGCCACCCTGCCGGGCGGCCCAGCCGGCGCGATCGCCACGAACCGCCTGCCGCTCGCGGCCAGCCGGAGGTGCTGCGGGGGCACCGAGCAGGTGCGCACGATCCGCCCGTCGGCCGCGGATAGCACGGTCGCCTGCTTGCCGTCACGGGGAACGACGCAGAGAAACTCGTCGTCGCCGACGAGTTCGCCTGAAGCGGGCAGCCGGTGCCGCTTCCAGACGATGCCGCCCGTGACGGGATCGCGCACCTCGAGCGTTTGATCGACGAGGGTCGCCAGGCCCTCGGCCCAGAGCACCATGCCGCGGGCCGGCAGCCTGGCGGAGGCGATCTCGGGCTCCGAAACCCGCAGCCCCATGCCGAGCGGCGCGCCGCCGTTGCGCATCCGCCGCGCGCCGCCGCGCCCGTGATGAATGCCGAACGCAGGGAGCTCGGCGGGCACGCCGGTGGCGTCGGTCGCCAGCCACAGCCGCCGCTCCGCAGCGGCTCCCTCCGCGTTGCGGACGTCGAACGCCGCCAGGGCCCCGCCCGACCGCACCACGACCACCGGCCCATAGGCGGCCGCCTCCGCCTGGAGCGGCTGAAACAGAGGATGCAGCCCGCCGGGCCGCCCCGACTCGAACGGGATCGGCTCGCCGATCCGGCGGCCGAACCCATCGCTGAGGATGATGGCCGAGGTCTGCATGTCGCAACCCACCTGGAGCCCAGGCACGGCGCTGTGCGACTGCGGATCAAGGGGAATCGGGATGACCCGCGGCATCCGTATCATGTCCTCCGGCCTCGGCCGCCGGCCGGCCTCCGCCGACACCCTGCCCAGCGGCCAGGCACCGAAGACAGGATCGCCGGGCCCGGCGGCCGCCGCATGCGCGCCGGCGGCGTCGCGCGGCCCGAGCAGCTCGCGGCGCAGCGCCAGCGCTCGCCCACCGTCTCGCGGCGCTCCGGGCCCCGCGGCGCGGGCGTCGAGCGCGTCGAGGAGCGCCCGCCGCGCCGCGTTGACGGACGGATGGCCCGAGAACACCGTGCACAGCCGGGAGAGCTCCCCGACGGCGTCCGGAGCATCCGGGCGTGCCGCGGCGTCGACCGCGGCCGCCACGAACGCGTCGATCTCGCGGCGCACGTCCGCCGGCGCCGCGGCGAGCAGGTCGCCGACGCGTCCCCGCACCCAGCGGGGCTCCGACACGACGAGCGCCCGATCGGCGCCCGCGTCGATCAGCCAGTCGTCGTCGTCCTGCGCCGCCGGTGGCAGCTCGAGGAACGACCGGCAGGCCCGCCACGCCTCGGCGAACGCGCCGGACGCGAGCTGGTTGTCGATCGCGACGCACAGGAGCGCCTTCGAGTGCGGCAACGGGCCCGCGGCCTCGGAGATCTCGCGCCACAGCGGGGCCGCGGCGGCGTAGTCGCGCTGCATGCCGAACAGGAGCGCGTCGGCGACGAGTTCGCCGGGGACGCGGCGCGGATCGAGCCCGCGTGCGGCGGCGATCGAGCGCAGCCCGTCGGCGATCCGCCCGGCGTCGAGCTCGAGCTGGCCGCGCCACATGATCGCCCAGGGGTCGGGCGGCTGCGCGTTCGCCGCCGTCTCGATCCGCGACTCGAGCGGCGCCACCTGGTGGAACACGTCGAGCGAGTCGACCCCCTGCGAGATCACCTCGCCGCGGTAGGCGAGCAGATTGCCCGGCACGGCCCCGCCGCGGGCCGGCGAGCGGCCGACGATCCCGCCGTTCGCGAGGTCGACCTCGATCACCTCGGGCGTGTCGAGCGGCAAGAACAGGCGCTCTCGGGTGACGATGCCGCGGCCGCTCACGGCCGCCGGGCCAAAGGTGCGGGCGTCGCCCCACGCCCGCGTGCCATCCGCCATGGAGAGGCTCTCCACCGCATGGCGGCCGACCACGAGGGCCCGGCCGTCGACGACGCCGGCGACGTAGAGCGCGTCGCCACGCGGGGCCGACCAGCGCAGGCTGCCGCTCCGCAGGTCGACGCAGTGCAGCGATTCCGATTCCACGGGCGTGAGCAGCACGCGGCCATCGGCCACGATCGGGCAGGCGTCGCGCCAGCCGCCCGGGCCGGCCGGCTGCCCACCGATCGGGATGCCGTTGACCCTGATGCCGCCCCTGATCATGCCGCCGAGCGGCCCGCGCAGCCCCTGCCGCCCGGCCTCGTCGCCGCCGTCGGCAATCGGATACGTGTAGGCCCAGAGCAGCGTCCGCGTCGCCAGATCGACGGCGATCACCGTGCCGGCGCCGGTCGGGCAGACGAGCACGCCCTCGGAGAAGGTCGGCGACAGCCCGGACCACCGCCGCAGCAAGGTCTCCGGACGGTCGGCCTGCTGCTCCTCGTCGAGTTCGGCGAGCGGCTGCGTCCACAGCAGCCGGCCGCTCGACGCGTCGAGCACGTCGAGCCGCACCTCGCCACGCTCCTCGGCAAGCACGAACAACTGATCCCCGATCACGAGCGGCGCGCCGAGATACCATCCCTCGCCGCCATCGCCGTCGGCCGGCGCGACCGGAAGCCGCCACGCCGCGGCCCCGCGGGCCTGCAGGTCGTAGGCGACGAGCGTGTTGCCTCCGCCGTTCGCTCCGGGCACGATGCCGCGCCGGCCGCCCCGCGGGCCATCCCCGCCGCGGTCCCGGCCGCCTGCCTCGACCGCATACACGAGCCGTCCGTTGCTCGACACGGCGCCGCTGGTCGCGTCGCTGAACACGCGCTCGAGGCTGGGCGAGCCGTCGAGCGGCCCACCTTCGCCGCCGTCGTCACCTTCCGCGATCTCGGAGTCGAACGACGTGGTGTCGCCCCCGAGCCAGATGCGTTTCCCCGTCTGGAAGTCGACGGCGAGCAGGCCGAGCGGTGCGTGGAGCAGGATGGCGCCGTCGACGGCCAGCGGCACGCCGGCCGGGAGCAGCGGCGTGTCGCGGTCGGCGTATGTCCGCCGCCGTTTCTCGAGCAGCCGCGCCTCCTCCGGATGGTGCGTGAGCGGCACGCGGTAGCGGGGCACGAGGAGCGGCCGCGTGGCGTCGACCCGCGCGTTGCGGGCTGCGTCGCCGCGGGCCATCCACCACTCCGCGTCGCGGCGCTCGGCCGCCGACGACCCCGCGCCGGCGATCGACTCGAGCCACGCCGCGGCGCCCCCCGCCGGAAATGCGAGCGACACCTGTCGGCCACCGGCACGCACCGTCGTGCCCCCGCGCGTGCGGGCCTCTTCGAGCACCTTCACGGCGGTGGGCCTGTCGCCAGCCCGCCACCAGGCCGTCGCCCGCATCACCGACAGCGTCGGCTCGAACTCGGCGCCGCCGGCGGAGGCGAGCCGCTCGAGCCACGCGGCGGCCGCGAGCGGCTGATTCGCGTCGAGCGCCTCGAGGGCCGCGAGGAGCGTGGCCCGCTGGCCGGCGGGCGTGTGGAACCAGCGCCGGGCCACGGCCACGGCGCCGGCGGCATCGCCCTTGGTGATCGACTCCTCGAGGAGCCGCTCCGCCCGCGCCCGAAACTGCAGGTCATACGCGGCGCGGCCGGCCGGCGGCAGGCCGCCGATGAGCCGCGCGGCCTCGGTCTTGATGCTCTGCCACGTCGCCTGCCCCGCGCGAGGCCGGAAGAAAAAGTCGCGGTCTCCCGCGAGCATGTCGTCGAGCAGCGTCGCGGCGTCGCTCCAGCGCTCGTCGGCGATCAGCCGCTGCGCCCGATCGAGCTGACGCTCCTTGAGGCGATCGGTGGGGAGGGAGACGCGGGCCTCGATCGCCTCCTCATCGCCATCCGGGCGCCGGTTGGCGGCGGGATCCTGCGCCAGGCCGCTGCCTGGCCCGAACGCGATCGCCACCCAGACGAGCATCCCGCGGACGATGGGGCTCCGGCCACCGCAGGCCGCGAACCCCGGCCTGAACCGACTGCCGACCACCGGCGGCGGCGGCACGGGCTGAGCCATGGCGTTCCCTTGGCCCGTGGGGGCCGAGGTCCTCGGGGACTGCCGGACGGGGCGGCCGAAACCTCGCAAAAAGGCCTTCGCCGACCGCCTTGCTGACGATCGTATCACATCGCCACGACTCATGTTACGGCCGATCCGCCAAGGCCGGCAACTTGCGGGCGGCGGGCGGCGAAAAGGCAGGGGCGGCACGCCCCGGTGGCCCACCCTGAGCGGCTGTGCCCCTGTTTTTTCGCGAAGAAACCCGGATTTCGCCTTGCAATTTCATTTTCAGAGCCTCTAATCACGCACGCTTTCGGCAGTTCGTGCCGGGCTCCATATCGCGGTGGGGGTTCTGCCGCACACAATTTTTCGGAGGAAGAGCAAATGGCGAAGAAGTCGGGTAGCAAGCCGATGACGAAGACGGAGATCATGCGCAGCATTTCCGAGACGACCGGCCTGCAGAAGAAGGACGTGGTCGCGGTGATGGAAGCCCTGACCAGCGAGATCCAGAAGGCCCTCAAGGGTTCGGGCATCGGCGTGTTCTCGATTCCGGGCCTGGTGAAGGTCGAGCGGCGCAAGGTTCCGGCCCGCCCGGCGCAGAAGGGCGTGAAGAACCCGTTCACCGGCGAGCTGCAGGATCGCCCCGCCAAGCCGGCCAGCGTCAAGGTCCGCGTGCGGGCGCTCAAGAACCTCAAGGCGATGGTTCAGGGCTGATCGACGCCTCGGATGAAAAGCCAAACGGGCGGTGTCCCTCTCGGTATACCCGGAGGACACCGCCCGTTTCTTTTTCGGGGCGTGGGACTTGCGGAGTGGACGGGGCCGGAATCGAACCGGCGACACACGGATTTTCAGTCCGTTGCTCTACCAACTGAGCTACCCGTCCAGCGGCAGCGGGCGCCAGGCGCTCGTTCCGCGAGGACCCAGTGGTAGACCCCGGCCGACCGCCTGTCAACGAGCACCGCCGGCACGGCCCCGCGGGAATCGGCCGCGGGCGGCGGCTACGGCAGCATCGCCCGGCGGATGCCCGCCAGGAGCCGGCGCACGATTCCGCCCCGGCCGTCGCTGCCCTCGTCGGAGGCGAGCGGATCGAACTGCCCGTCCGCGTCGTGCGAGGCCGACGAGACGCGCGACGCCTCGTCCGGCGGCAGCCCGCCGGCGAGCACCGTCTCCGTCCGTCCCCGGCTCTTGCCGGGCCGCCCTGCGACCGGCTGGCGCGGCATGGCCAGTGGTTCGGCGGGCGTCCAGGGCCTGAGCCGCTCGATCACCGCCGCGGCCGAGGCGAGCCGCTCGGCCGGATCCTTCCGCATCATCGCCTCGACGACGGCGCAGAATCCGGCGCTCGCGTGCCTGGCCAGCTGACGGACCGGCCGCGGCGGCTCCGTGAGCTGTCGCCGGGCCTTCTCCTCGCGCGTGCCGCCGGGAAAGGGCACCTCGCCCACGAGGGCGAAGTAGAGCGTGCAGCCGAGGCCGTAGACGTCGGCAGGCGGCCCTACCTTGTCGGGCATGCGGATCTGCTCGGGGGCCATGTAGTCCATCGTGCCGACCACGCGGCCGAGCCGCGTCGACTCCTCCTCCATCACGCTCCCGGCGAGGCCGAGGTCGAGCACCTTCACCCGCCCGTCGGGCGTGACGAGGAGGTTGCCCGGCTTCACGTCGCGGTGCACGAGGCCGCGCTCGTGGGCATACGCGAGCCCCCGGGCGGCCTGCACGATCACCGAGGCGGCCGTCACCTCGTCGAGCACGCCGTAGCGGCGCACCTGCTTGCGGAGGTCGAGCCCGTCGACGAGCTCGGTGACGAGGTAATACACCTTGCCGTCGTGCCCCGCATCGAGCGCCCGCACGAGGTTCACGTGGTCGAGCCGGCCGAGCATGCGGATCTCGCGCCGAAACGCCGCCTCCGTTTCGGGGGTCGATTTCTCGCGGGGCAGGACTTTGATCGCGACCTCCCGCCCCATCATCACGTGCTCCGCCTTGAACACGCGGCCCATGCCCCCCTGGCCGATGGCATCGAGGATCTTGTATTGGCCGAGCGTGAGCTTACGGCGGCCGACGAGCATCTGCTCGGCCTGGAAGGGAGTGAGCACTCCCTGGGCCACGAGCAGGTCGGCGAGCGCCCGATCATGGGCCGCCTCGGAGGCCTGCCCTGCGTCAGGCCGGGCCCGCAGTTCGGCCTGCGCAGCGTCGACCTGCGCTTCCGTCACCAGGCCGCTCGCAAGCGCCGTCTCCCGAAACGGCCGCACCTTGGGCGGCGACGGCTTGGCGGACGGCTGATCCGGCTTGGGGGCTGAACTCGACATCGTGTCACCGGCTCCGCCGACCGCGTCGCTGACGCGCGGCCTGTACAAGTCTACCCCCGGGCGTGGGGCACAGGCTCGGGAACCGCCGCCACCACGCGGCCGGAAGCGGCGCCTCGCAGACGCACGGCGTGCCCGCCACGGGATGCACGAAGCCCAGCCGCGCCGCATGGAGGGCGATGCCCTCGGGAAACGGCAGCCGGGCCCCGTACCGCCTGTCTCCCACGATCGGGCAGCCGCGGCGCGACAGCTGCACCCGCAGCTGGTGCCGCCGGCCGGTCGACGGCACCAGCTCCACAAGCGACACCTCCCCCGCGCGGCGCACGACCCGGGCCCGCACGTGCGCGGCCCGCGGCGCCGCGTCGGCCGCCCCCGCGGCCTCGTCCTCGGCGTGCCGCTCGATGAGGTCGTGCCACTCGACCCACTGCCCGAGCGGCGCCGGAAACCGGCCCTCAACGATGGCGACGTAGTCCTTCGTGACGGCGTGCTCCCTGAACTGCGCCGCGAGCGCGGCGGCGGCCGCCTTCGTCTTCGCGAACACGAGCACGCCCGACACGGGCGCATCGAGGCGGCTCACCACGCCCAGAAACGCGCCGCGCGGGCGGCCCTGCTGGACGAGCGAAAACATGCTCGCCGCGCCGCGCGGGGCATTCGCGCTTGGCAGGCCCACCGGCTTCGCGAGTACGATCAGGGCATCGTCCTCGTGAATCGTCACCAGGGCAGGAACGGCAGGCGTCATGAACTCAGGGTCGCGTCCAACGATCGTCCTTGCAAGCCGCTCGCCCCGCCGGCTGGAGCTGGCCAGGAGCGCCGGCTGGATCGTCACCGTGGTGGCGCCCGACGAGGCCGTGGAGGAATCCCAGCCGCCCCTGGCCCCCGGGGAGCCCCTTGCGGCCTACGTGCAGCGGCTGGCCCGGGCGAAGGCGGAGGCCGTCGCCGCCGCCGTCGCCACCGGCACGCTCGTGGCCTGCGACACGCTCAGCGATGTCGACGGCACGGTGCTCGGCAAGCCTGCCGACGCCGCCGACGCCCGGCGGATGCTCGCGGCCCTCTCCGGCCGGCGGCACCGCGTGCTCACCGGCGTGTGCGTGTGGCCCCGGCCGCAGGGCGCGCCCCGCCTCGCCGTGGCGGAGAGCCTGCTCGAAATGGGGCCGCTCTCGGAAGACTTTCTCGACTGGTATCTCGCGAGCGGCCTGTGGCGGGGCAAGGCGGGCGCCTGCGGCTTCCAGGACGAGCGACTGCCGCTGCGGCTCGTGGCCGGCAGCGCCTCGAACGTGGTCGGCCTGCCGCTCGAACTGCTCAGCGAGATGCTGGCAGGCACGTGACACGCGGGCCTGGAAAACAGACAGGCCCGCACGGCGGTGGGCCGTGCGGGCCTGCGGTGTAAAAATCCGGCGATACCTACTCTCGCGCTTGTGGCACTACCATCGGCTCTGGAAGCTTAACTACCGTGTTCGGGATGGGAACGGGTGTGACCTTCCAGATATGTTCACCGGAAATATCCTTCGTGCCCCCTGCGGGGCACGTGTTCGGGGTCGTGGTAGTCGGCATGTTCCGAACCTCTCGAGGAGGTTCAGGAGCACTCGATACGAGTGGTCAAGCATTCGTCCGTTAGTACCGGTTAGCTAAGTGCATCGCTGCACGTACACGTCCGGCCTATCGACCTGGTCGTCTTCCAGGGGACTTTCGGGTTAAACCCTACGAAACCTGATCTTGGGGCGGGCTTCACGCTTATATGCTTTCAGCGTTTATCCGTTCCGTTCATAGCTATCCAGCC
>JBJSZP010000055.1:0-757 GCA_046090365.1 Planctomycetia bacterium | reverse complement strand
GCCACGCTCATGAAGCCCGTGTCGCCCGGCGCGAAATAAAACTTCTCGTAGTAGTGCGGGTCGTCGGGGATGTGCATCTTGCGATACACACCCGCCGTGGAGCCGTCGGCATCGAAGATCACGGCCGTGTTGTGGAACAGGCCCGGTGTGCGCCGCTCGAACACGCTCCCCACGAGCACCACGCCGTGCCGCTTCGCCGTGGCGGCAAGCAGCTCGGTGAGCGGCCCCGGCACGCCCTCCGCCTCGCGAAACTTCTCGTGGTCTTCGGCCTGGCAGGGATACTCGCCGGCAAAGAGTTCCTGGAGGCACACCACCTCCGCCCCGCCGGCCGCCGCCTCGGCGATCCCCGCCACGGCCTGGGCGACGTTGTGCTCCCGCGAGGGCGCGCACGCCGACTGCACGAGGCCGATGCGCACGACGCGGCTCATCGTTCCGCCACGTCGAGCTTCGCCGCCGGCACGGGGAACTGCTCGGCGAGTTCGGCCACTTCGGCCTTTGTGGCCGCCACGACCTTGTCGTCGCCCGGGCTGCTGAGCACGCGCAGGATCCAGGCCGCGATCTGCTTCATCTCGCCCGCGCCCATGCCGCGCGTGGTGAGGGCGGGCGTGCCGAGGCGGATGCCGGAGGGATCCATCGGCTGCCGCTTGTCGAACGGGATCATGTTCTTGTGGCAGGTGATGCCGCAGCGGTCGAGCGTCTCCTCGGCCACCTTGCCGCCGATCCCCAGCGGCGTGACGTCGACGAGCATCAGGTGGTT
>JBJSZP010000054.1:0-3559 GCA_046090365.1 Planctomycetia bacterium | reverse complement strand
GGCTCCCCTCCTGCCGGCTCGTGACGGCCACGATCTTCGCTTCCGGATGGCGCAGGAGCAGCTTGATCGCCTCCAGGGCGGTGTAGCCGGTGGCTCCAAGGATGGCGACGGTGATCATGGGGCGAGCGCTCGCGTGAGGGGCCGTTTTATACCGAGAATGGCTGATGGAGGACAGGCTTCAGCCTGTCGGGGAGAAGGCCGCGGATTTGGCAGGCTGAAGCCTGTCCTACATCAGCCGCGAGGCGATCAGGCGGATGAGCCACGTGGCCACGGCGGCCTTCGTGCCCTTCCTGTTGCCGACGCGACGATGGCTGCGGTCGTAGACGGTGACGGCCGTCTGCGTGGCGTCGATCGCCGTGAGATCGTTGACCACGATCAGGTCGCACCGTTTCGTCGTGATCTTCTCGAGCGCCCGCCGGGGATCGGCCTCGGGCTCGAGGGCGAATGCCACCATCCACTGGCTGTTGCGGGCCTTCCGGGCGACGGTGGCGATCACGTCGACCGTCGGCTTGAGCCGGAGCGTGAGGACGGTGCCCTGCCGGGGAATTTTTCCGCGGACGCGCCGCTCGGGCTCGAAGTCGCAGGGCGCGGCGGCGGCGATCACGCCGTCGACGTGCGGCAGCCGCTCCAGGCACGCGTCGAGCATCTCGCCGGTGGTCAGGACGGGGATCACCTTCGCCCCGCGCGGATAGTCGACGGCGACCGGGCCGCTCACGACCGTGACCTCGTGCCCGGCGGCCTTCGCCGCCTTCACGAGCGCCAGGGCCATGCGGCCGCTCGAGGCGTTGGTGAGAAACCGCACGTCGTCGATGGCGGCGCGGGTCGGGCCGGCGGTGATCAGGATGCGGGCCATGCGCGGCTGTTCCCGGGCTAGCTCGTGGCCCGCCGGGGCCGGCCGGCGAGCGTCTCGCGGATCACGACCGCGATCTCCTCGGGCTCGGCCATTCGGCCGGTGCCCTGCTTCCGGCAGGAGAGCCAGC
Source organism: Planctomycetia bacterium (assembly GCA_046090365.1). GTDB lineage: Bacteria > Planctomycetota > Planctomycetia > Pirellulales > UBA1268 > RGVT01. The sequence goes on along the minus strand of JBJSZP010000054.1, from coordinate 2,579 downwards.
CGGTGCCGGGCTGCACGATGATGCCGCCGTCGTCGGCCACGCGGGCCACGTTTCGCTGCACCGCAGCCTTCTCCCACATCGCCGCGTTCATCGCCGGGGCGTAGAGCACGGGGCACTCGGCGCAGAGCAGGAGCGTGGAGAGCAGGTCGTCGGCGACGCCGGCTGCAGCCTTGGCGAGGAGGTCGGCCGAGGCCGGGGCCACGATCACGAGGTCGGCCCGGGCGGCGAGCTCAATGTGGGCCCCGAGCGGGAAGGCGGCGGGATCGAAGCTGCGGCTGGCGACGGGCCGGCCGGTGAGCGCGGCGAACGTGGCCGCGCCGATGAACCGCCGGGCGTTCTTCGTGAGCACCGCCGTGACGCCGGCGCCGTCCTGCACGAGCATGCTCGTGAGGGCCGCAGCCTTGTAGGCGGCGATGCCCCCCGACACGCCGACGACGATCTCCCGGCCGGCGAGCGTCACAGGATGGAGGCGTCGAAATCCAAGGGGCCGCCCGCCTCGGGCGATTCGCCGGTGATCCGCAGGTTCGACGACGTGTCGAGGAAGATCTTATCCTGCTTGATCTCCTCGATCACGATCTGCATCTTGTCGTCGGTGTCGATGTCGACGAGCGGCCGGCCGCCGGCGTTGAGGGCGACGAGCCGCTTCTGGATCAGCGTCGACAATTTGAAGCGGCCTCCGACCTTGTTGACGATCTCTTCTTCGCGCAGGTCGTCGATCATGCGTGGGCTCCTGACGGGGTGCGGGTTGGGGTGGACGGGGGCAGGCCGGCGTCGGCCAGGATGCGTTTGATCGATTCGACGGCCGTCTCGAGATTCTCGTTGACGACGCGGTGTTGGTAGCGGTGGGCCTCGAGCAGCTCCCGGTGGGCGACTTCCAGCCGCCGCGCCATCGCCTCCGGGCTCTCGGTGCCGCGGCCGGTGAGCCGCTCTTCGAGTTGGTCGGGACGGGTGGGCTCGACGAAGATCGTCACCGCCTCAGGATACCGTTCGAGAATCGAAAGTGTACCCTCCACGTCGATCTCGAGCACGACCCACGCGCCGGCCGCGAGCCGGGGGGCCACTTCGGCCACGAGCGTGCCATACCAGTGCTGGCGGCCGTACACCCGGCAGCACTCGAGAAACTCGCCCGCCGCCCGGCGTTTTTCAAACTCCTCGGCCGGGAGGAAGTGGTAGTCGACGCCGTCCTTTTCGCCCGCCCGGGGCGGCCGGGTGGTGGCCGACACGCTCGGGACGAGTTGGGGCAGGTCGGCGAGGAGGCGCCGCAGGATCGAGGTCTTGCCGACGCCGGACGGGCCGGAAATGACGACGAGTTTGCCGGGACGGGGTGCCATCCGGATGTTCTACCGCAGGTGGCCGCCCGCTGAAAAGCCGGCAGGCTGGGCCGCTACACCGCCGTCTCGATCGGCTCGAGAGCCGTGATGTGAAGATTCGCCACGATTCGGGCCCGACTGGGCACCCCATGGCGATCCGGCGACGCGATCACCATCTCCGTGCGGGTGGGGAACGCCATCTCAGGATGCCGCACCTCGTAGCCTTCGCCGCTCGAGGTCACGACGCGAAAAGGCTGAAACGGGCGTACGTCCAGCCGGCTCTTGATCGTCTCGTAGGTCATCGCGGCTCCTCGATGTCGATGGCTCGCGGCCACAGGTGTACGCATAGGCAGTGTCCCGTGTAGCCGTGGCTGCGTCAAGACATGCGGGCGCTCCCTGACCCCAACCCCGTCGCTTCCGCTCCGGGCTTCACGTGCACTGGCCCGCTCATGCTTTTCACTCCACGTTCTGGAGCATTTCGCGGAGCCGCTCGATCCGGGTCTTGAGGTCGACCACGGCGTGGGCGATGGCGACGTCGGGCGACTTGGAGGCGATCGTGTTGGCCTCGCGGGCAAGTTCCTGGGCCAGGAAGTCGAGCGACCGGCCGGGCGAGTCCTCCCCGAGGAGCCGCTCGAACTGCTCGATGTGGCTCTCGAGTCGCACGAGCTCCTCGGCGATGTCGGCCCGGTCGGCGAGCAGGGCGATCTCGCGGGCCACCTCGGCGTCGCCGAGCGTGAGCCCCTGCGTGGCGAGCACCTTGCCGACACGGTCGGCGAGCCGTCGGCGGTGGCCTTCGAGCATCTCGGGAATGCGCGTCCGGATCGCGGACACGAGTTCGCGGACCTCGCCGCAGGTCGCGAGCATGTCGCGGGCCAGGGCTGCCCCTTCCGTGCGCCGCATCGCGTCGAGGGCGTCGAGGGCCTGCTCCACGGCCCGCGAGACGAGCGGCCAGGTGCGGTCGAACAGGTCGTGGGCCGGGGGCGCGTCGGCGAGGATGCCAGGCAGCGTGAGCAAGGCATCGACCGACTTCGGCAGGGCGAGGTCGTGGCGGCTGCAGAACGTTTCCAATTGGCCGAGGTAGGCCTCGAGCTGGCCGCAGTCGAGCGCCCGCGGTGGCGGAGCCGCGGCCCCGGTGACGTCGAGCGTCATCTGCACCGCGCCGCGCTTCACGCGGCGGCGCACGGCCGCCTCGATCTGCGACTCGAGCGCGGCGAAGCCCTCGCGCGACCGCAGGGCAAACTTGAGATACCGGTTGTTGACGCAGCGGAT
>JBJSZP010000053.1:0-15685 GCA_046090365.1 Planctomycetia bacterium | reverse complement strand
TTTATTGGGGACCGCCGCATATTCCCGCTTCGTCGGATCGGCGTGGCAGAGGATCCCCTTGTAAAACACGATCTGGCCGGGGCGATGGATGCCGCGGTCGGTCATGAGCACGATCGTGTGGTGGGCCGACTCGGCGGCATGCTGCCAGGTGTGCGTCGGGTCGGTGGCCGTCACCTCGTCGCGGCCGTCGAGCCTGGCCTGCGCATGCAGCACGACCTGCCGCCCATGCACCGCGGGCAACGCAAACCGGCCGTCGCGATCGGTGGTGGCGGGCGGGCCCGCGGTGAATTTCGGTGGATGCCTGTTCTCTTCCTGGACAAACGCCTTCACGCTCGCGCCGGCCACCGGCTCGCCCGTGGCGATGTCGACGACGTATCCCGCGAGCGGCTCTCCCGCCTGGCCGCCCCCCTGGTCGGTCACGATCGCCAGCCGGCTCACCCACACCATCGCGGCCTCGACGACGTTATCTTTCCCGCCGAAGTCGGCCGCATGGCTCACGATCACCCAATACGTGCCCGGTGCGAGATCCTCGGGCACGGGCACGTCGTGCTGCACCTCGGAAAAATCCTTGGCGTCGGGGATGTCGATTGGAAAACTCTTCACGGCCGGCGCGGCGAGCAGCGCCTGGCGGTCGGCATCGTCGAGCCACTGCCACTGCGGCTTCCCGGCCGCCACGCGGGCGAGCCAGTCGGCCTTCACGATCCGCACATGGGCCGTGCCGAGATTGCGGGCGGTGATCCGGATCACGGGCCAGGGCTCCGCCCACGTCCGCTCCGCCTGCACCGTGAGCGACTTGGCCTCGATCTCGGCGATCAGGTTTTTGGAGAGCACGCCGCCGGGGCTCTTGGGATGCGCGTCGGCGGCCTTGGCCGCGATCGCCCGCGCCTCGACGAGGTCGCCCGCCCCGCGCGCGATCCCCGCCAGATGAAACCGGGCGAGCGCCGCCGTCTCGTGATTGCCGGCGCGGTCGATGAAGGCCTCGAGCGCAGCCCGCTTACGCTCGGCGAGCCCCTCGCCCACGGCGGCGCCTGCCGCCCACAGGATGCGGTCGAGGTCGGCGGCGAGAAACGCCGTGCGGTCGGCGTCGGCCTTGTGAAACTCGAGCAGGCTGCGATACAGCCGCGCGGATTCAAGGAGCGGCGAATCGCGATCGGTGACGGCCGGATCCTCCTCGGGCTTCCACGTGAGAAACTCGTCCGGCGTGCCGAGAGCCGCGGAGTCGGCGGCGAGTTCGAAGACGTCTTCCGGGGCCACGACGCCGCGTTCGCCCGACGTGGCAAACTCGAGCGCATCGCGGGCGATCACGTCCCACACCGTCGGCCGGTAGGCATCGGGCATCGAGCCGGGGGCGATGAGCGCCGCCCACTCGGCCACGGGCAGCTTCTGGAGCGCGGCGGGCTCGGCGAGCGCGGCCGCGAAGCGCCCGCGGATCTCGCCCACGACGGCAGGCAGATCCCACGCGGCGATCGTCGCGAGGTCTCCGCTCGCGGTTCCGCCCGCCGTCCGCTCGGCAAACCGCCAGCGATTGTTCTGAAAGAATCCCCACGTCCAGTTCGCCTGGATCGCGCGGAGCACGGCCTGCGTTTCGGCCGGCGCTTTTTCGATCGCCGCGGAGAGCTGCACGAGCCGCTCGGGGTCGTCGGGCGGCCGGTCGCCCGTGGCGGCGACGACGCGGGTGGCGATCGCTCGGGCCGCCTCCGCCCAGGCCTTTTCCTTCACGGCCGCTTCCTCGACGCCGGCGAGCGCCTCGGCCGCCGTCTTGGGCTTGCCTTCGTCGAGCGCCTGCTGCACCTGCTTCCACGCCGCGGCCCGCGGGCCCGCCGGCAGGTCGTCGTCCACGGCGCCGGCGTGCCTCATCGCGATGCCTCCGAGAAGAATCGTCGCCGCGACAGCCGCGACGCGCCAGCGCAGGCGATCCTCTCTTCCAGCCACGGCCACGGCCCTCCGCGTCGCGCCCGAATCGGGCGAAGTTGCAAAGTCTACGCGTTGAGTCGAATACCGTTACAGGGCCGGGGACCGCAGAGTGCCACTCTGCGGCTACTGGGCGAACTACCATCCCCGGCTTGTAGGTGCAGATTGGCAATCTGCACCAGCATTCGGCGGCAACCCTCTTTCCGGAAACGACTTGCGCCACGCAGAGCACGTGGCTTCCCAGAAAAACCAATGCTCTAGTATGGATGTGTTTTCAGTGCCGGCGGAGCGCAACGCCGACACTCTTGGAAGTCACCGTTGAAAGCCCGGCCGCGGCGTGCCGCCCGGGCCAGTCAGCAACCAGGAGGATTCATGCTCCGCTCCCTCTTTCGCCGCGTCGCGCTCGTCGCCTTCGCCGGCGGGTGCGCCGGCCTCACCACCCCTGCGTGGGCCGCCAAGCCGCTCACCTACAACGACGACATCCGGCCGATCCTCGTCGAGAACTGTTTCGGCTGCCACGGTGCCGACTCGGCCGGCCGCAAGGCCGACCTCCGCCTCGATCAGAGGGATGCGGCGGTCGAGAGCGGCGCGATCGTGCCGGGCGATCCCGATTCGAGCGTCGCCCTCGACCGCATCTTCTCCGACGACCCCGAGGAGGTGATGCCGCCCCCGAGCATCAAGAAGGTGCTCACACCGGAGCAGAAGGAGCTCCTCAAGCGCTGGATCGCCGAGGGGGCGGAATACCAGCCCCACTGGTCGTTCATTCCGCCGGCGCGGCCCGCGGCCCCCGCCGTCGCGAACGAGGCCTGGGTGCGCAACCCCATCGACCGCTTCATCCTCGCCCGGCTCGAGCAGGAGGGGCTCGCACCCGCCCCCGAGGCCGACCGCCGCACGCTCGCCCGCCGCCTCGCGCTCGATCTCACGGGGCTGCCGCCGGAGCCGGCCCTCGTCGACGCCTTCGTCGCCGATCCGCATCCCGACGCCTACGACCGCCTCGTCGACACGCTGCTCGCGAGCCTCGAGTGGGGCGAGCACCGCGGCCGCCACTGGCTCGACTACGCCCGCTACGCCGACACCCACGGGATCCATTTCGACAACTACCGCGAGATGTGGACCTACCGGCAGTGGGTGATCAACGCCTTCAACCGCAACATGCCGTTCGACCAGTTCACGATCCTGCAGCTCGCGGGCGACCTCGTGCAGGATCACGGCCCCAATGCCACGCCCGACCAGGTGCTCGACAACCGGATCGCCAGCGGCTTCAACCGCTGCAACATGACGACCAACGAGGGGGGCATCATCGACGAGGAATATGCCGTCCTCTACGCCCGCGACCGCACCGAGACGACGTCGGCCGTGTGGCTCGGGCTCACCACCGGCTGCGCCGTCTGCCACAACCACAAGTTCGACCCGCTCTCGCAGAAGGAGTTCTACGAGCTCTCCGCGTTCTTCAACAACACGACGCAGCCCGTGCGGGATGGCAACGTCCACGACACCCCGCCGATCCTGCCGGTGCCGCGGCCCGAAGACCGGCCGCGGTTCGCCGTGCTCGAGAGCGAGCTCCCCCCGGCCAAGGCCGCCGTGGAAAGCCGCAAGCAGGCGGCACGCCCCGAGTTCGACGCCTGGATCCAGCAGGCCGACACGTCGGTCGTGGCCAAGTCGCTGCCGCAGGACACGCCGCTCGTCGACCTGCCGCTCGTCGAAGGGCAGGGCACGGCCGCCCGCGTCAAGCTCGCGGGCAAGGAGAGCGACCTGCCGCTCACGACCACGACGGCCTGGCAGGCCGGCCCCAACGGGGCGGCCGCGCTCCTGCTCAACGGCAAGGCGGCGGAGATCCCGACTGCCGGTGATTTCGAGCACGATCAGGCGTTCAGCGTGTCGTTCTGGATCCGGCCCCCGGCCAACGACACGTCCTATGCGGTGGTGGCGCGGATGGACGTCGCCCAGGCCCATCGCGGCTGGGACGTGTTGGTGCAGGGCCGCCGCGTGGCCATGCACATGATTCACTCGTGGCCCGACGATGCGTTCAAGGTGGCTGCCAAGGATCAGCTCAAGGCCGATACGTGGACCCTCGTGACCCTGGCCTACGACGGCTCCGGGAAGGCGGAGGGCGTGAACATCTACTATGACGGCAAGCTCCAGCAGAAGCCGAGCGTCGAAAACAACAAGTTCAAGAAAAACTCGATCCGCGCCACCGTCCCGCTCACGATCGGGAGCCGCACGCCCGATTCCCCCGCCCATGCTGTCGGCCTCTCGGGCCTCGCGATCTGGGGCCGGGCGCTGTCGGCCGGCGAGGTGGAGGGGCTGTCGCGGGCGCAGACGATCGCCGACGTCGTCAAGCTTCCGCCTGCGGAACGGCCGCAGGCGGCCGCCGTGCTCTACGACTGGTGGCTCGCCACCTTCGACGAGCCCTTCAAGCAGGCGACGGCCGCGCTCAGCAAACTCGAGACCGAGCATGCCGCGATCCGCGCCCGGGGCACGATCGCCCACGTGATGCACGAGAAAGCCGAGATGCCCAAGGCCTACATCCTCGACCGCGGCGAATACGACAAGCGGAAAGACGAGGTGCAGCCCGACACGCCCGACATCCTCCCGGCGTTCCCGGCCGAGCTGCCGAAGAACCGCCTCGGCCTCGCGAAGTGGCTCCTGCTCCAGGATCATCCGCTCACCAGCCGCGTGACCGTGAACCGCTTCTGGCAGGAGGTGTTCGGCACGGGCCTCGTGCGCACCGCCGGCGACTTCGGGATCACGGGCGAGCTGCCGAGCCATCCGGAGCTCCTCGACTGGCTGGCCGTCGAGTTTCGCGAGAGCGGCTGGGACGTGAAGAAGTTCTTCAAACTGATGGTCACGAGCGCCGCCTATCGCCAGAGCGCGGCCACCACGCCCGACAAGCTCGCGAAGGACAACGCCAACCGCCTGCTCTCGCGGGGCCCGCGGTTCCGCATGGACGCCGAAATGGTCCGCGACCACGCCCTCGCGGCCAGCGGCCTGCTCGTGAAGCAGATCGGCGGCCCGAGCGTGAAGCCCTACCAGCCCGACGGCGTGTGGGAGGCCGTCTCGATGGGGGGCAACACGAGCAAATACGCCCGCGACACGGGGGAGGCGGTGTACCGCCGCAGCATGTATTGGTTTTGGAAGCGGTCGGCGCCGCCGGCGTCAATGGACATCTTCAACGCCCCGTCGCGCGAGAACTGCACGGTGAAGCGGGAGCGGACCAACACGCCGCTCCAGGCGCTCGTCACGCTCAACGACCCGCAGTTCGTGGAGGCGGCGCGGTTCCTGGCCGACCGGGCCCTGGAGATCGGCGGAGCCACCGACGACGCCCGGATCGAGTTTATCGCCGAGCGGCTGCTCGCCCGGCCGCTCGCCGCCGACGAGATGACGGTCGTGAAGCAGTCGCTCGCCGATCTCGCCGCCTGGTACACGGCCCATCCCGACGACGCCAAGGCACTGATCACGATCGGCGACACGAAGCCCCGCGCCGCCGACCCCGCCCAGCTCGCGAGCTGGACGATGCTCACCAACCAGCTCATGAACCTCGACGAGGTCCTCTGCAAATGAACCCTCCCCCGATCCGCTCCCCGCTCGACGAACTGGGCCTGAACCTCACCCGCCGCCGATTCTTCGAGCAGGGCGGCCATCTGCTCGGCGGCGCGGCGCTGGCGTCGCTCCTCGCCGAAGACAGAGCGTTCGGCAACGCGTCGGCGGGGCCGGCCGCCGCCGGCATCATCGACCGCGTGCCCGGGGCCGTCGGCCCCCACTTCGCCCCCAAGGCGAAGCACGTGATCTACCTGCACATGGTGGGCGGCCCGCCGCAGCAGGACATGTATGACTACAAGCCGAAGATGGACGACTGGTACGACAAAGACCTCCCCGAGAGCGTCCGCAACGGCCAGCGGCTCACCACGATGACGAGCGGCCAGGCCCGCTTTCCGATCGCTCCCTCGAAGTACAAGTTTGCCCAGCACGGCAAGAGCGGGATGTGGGTCACGGAGCTCCTCCCGTATACGGCCAAGATGGTCGACGAGATGTGCTTCATCCGTTCGATGCACACCGAGGCGATCAACCACGAGCCGGCGATCACCTACATGCAGACGGGCAACCAGATCAGCGGCCGCCCCTGCCTGGGCTCGTGGACGAGCTACGGCCTCGGCTCGCTCAACAAGGATCTGCCCACCTTCGTGGTGCTCGTGGCCCGGCCCACCCAAAACGATCAGCCGCAGGCGATCGGCGCCCGGCTCTGGTCGAGCGGCTACCTGCCCGGCGAATACGCGGGCGTGAGCTTCCGCTCGGCCGGCGACCCGATCCTCTACATCAACAATCCCCCCGGCGTGCCCGCCAACGTCCGCCGCAGGACGCTCGACGGCCTCCAGGCGCTCAACCAGCGCACGCTCGAGCAGATCGGCGACCCAGAGACGCGCACGCGGATCGCCCAATACGAGATGGCCTTCCGGATGCAGTCGAGCGTGCCCGACCTCACGAACCTCGCGGCGGAACCCGAGCACACCTTCGCCCTCTATGGCGAGGCGGCCAGGAAGCCGGGCACGTTCGCCAACACCGTGCTGATGGCCCGGCGGATGGTGGAGCGGGGCGTGCGGTTCGTGCAGATCTATCTCAACAACTGGGACACGCATGCCAACGTCACCGGCCGGCTCCCGAGCCAGTGCCGAGACATCGACCAGCCCTGCTGGGGCCTCGTGCAGGATCTCAAGGCCCGCGGCCTCCTCGATGAGACGCTGATCATCTGGGGGGGCGAGTTCGGCCGTACGGTCTACTCCCAGGGCGGCCTCTCGAAGGAGAACTACGGCCGCGACCACCATCCGCGCTGCTTCACGATGTGGATGGCCGGCGGCGGCACCCGCGGCGGCCAGATCTACGGGGAGACCGACGACTTATACTACAACATCGTGAAAGACCCGGTGCACATCCGCGACTTCCACGCCACGGTGCTCCACCTGCTCGGGTTCGACCACGAGCGGTTCTCCTACCGTCACCTGGGCCTGGATCAGAGGCTCACCGGCGTCGAGCACGCGAAGGTGATCCCCGACCTGCTCGCGTAACCGTGTGACAGGCTTCAGCCTGTCCCACATCTCACCCGCGGGCGACGCGGTTTTTCTCGTCGAGCACGATCACGGCCGGCGCGTGTTTGGCGGCGGCGTTCTCGTCGAGCCACGCGAATGACATGATCGTGAGCCGGTCGCCGATCTCGCCCAGGTGGGCCGTGGCGCCGTTGAGCTCGATCACGCCCGACCCGGCCGTGCCGAAGATCACGTACGTCTCAAACCGCTCGCCGTTGGCGAGGTTTCCCACGAGGATCCGCTCGTAGGGCCGCAGGCCGACCCGTTCCGCGAGATCGGCAGCGATCGTGAGGCTCCCCTCGTAGTCGACCGAGGCGCCGGTCACCGTGGCCCGATGAATTTTCGACTTGAGCAGGCAGATCATCATGGAAGCGTTGGGAGGCTCTTACTGTACCCCGTTCCCCTCGCCGCGTCGTGTGGCCTGCTCAGACAGCGTCGGCAACGCCGTTCCGACGCCTGGAAAACCGGCGCTGAGCGAGGTATCGTCCTCTCCACGTGCCCCGCGTGCCGTCGGGCGAGGAACCGCCGCATGACCCAGTCCGAGTGGACGGTGCTGTCGCTGCACATCGCGGCCCTGCTCGCCACGGCCGTCGCCATGGGCGGGCTCGCCCGCAAGCTCGGCATCCCGGCCGTGGTCGGCGAGATCGCCGGCGGGCTCATCCTCGGGCCCACCCTGCTCGGCCGCGTGTCCCCCGATCTCTTCGCCTGGCTGTTCCCGCCGACCGGGCCGGTGGCCTCGGCCCGCGGCGCGATCGCCCGCGTGGGGATGCTGTTTTTCATCGTCACGATCGGCCTCGACATCAGCCTCGCCGAGCTGCGCCGCAGCGGCCGCAAGGCCCTGCTCGTGGGCACGGTGGGCACGTTCGTGCCGCTCGTGCTGGGGTTCGTGATGTGCTACGCGTTTCCCGGCGTGATCGGCGTCACCGATCGCGACCGCTTCGCGACGGCGCTCTTCATGGGGTCGCTCCTCTCGCTCTCGGCCAATCCCGTGATCGCCCGGGTCCTCATGGACATGGGCCTCTTCCGCAGCGACATCGGCCGCACGATCATGGCGGCCACGCTCGTCGACGACCTCGTGGGCTGGGGGCTGTTCGCCGTGATCCTCGCGGAGTTTGCCCCGCGGGCCACGGCCGACGGCTCAGGCGTGGCCGTGCTCGCCGCCGCGGCCGCGCTGCTCGGCGGGATCCTCTTCGCCGGGCGGTTCCTGCTGCCGCCGCTCTTGCGCTGGGCCCGCGAGCGGCTTCCCTATCCCGCCGGCTCGATCTCCTGCATCCTGGCGCTTGCGCTCGTAGCGGCGGCCGGCTCGGAGCAGCTCGGGCTGCATTCGTTCCTCGGCGCCTTCGTGATGGGCATCGCGCTTGCCGGCGCCTACGAGCGGCAGCCGGAGCCGTTCGGGATCATCGGCGACTTCGCCTACGCGGCGTTCACGCCGATCTTCTTCGTGTCGATGGCGATCTCGGCCGACTTCGTGGCCGGGTTCGACGCCGGGCTCGTGGCCCTCGTCACGATCGTGGCGTTTCTCGGCAAGATCGCCGGCGTGTATGCGGGCGGCCGGATCGCAGGCATGGACTCGCGGCAGGCGCTCGCCGTGGGCTGCGGTCTCAACGCGCGTGGCATCCTCGGAATCGTGATGGCGGCGGCGGCGCGCGACGCAGGATTGATCGACCTGCGCCTGTTCGTGGCGTGCGTGTTGATGTGCGTGATCACCACGATGGCGGCCGGCCCGGCCCTCGGCCTGCTCGTCGGCCGCGAGGCGCCGCAGGCCTAGCCGGCGGCCGATTCGTCCCAGCCCGTGGCCGATTCGTCCCAGGGCGCGCCCGATTCGTCACATTTCTCGGCCAAACGCTTGGATTCTGACGGAGAAGACGTACTTTCGGGGGAGTCCGCGAGGCACTCGTTGCTCGAAAGTCTTCCCTCAATCGTTTCACCGAGCGGTGTCATGAAGAAGCAATCGTTCGCCGTTCGCATCGTCCTTGGTTCGCTCTGTGCCTTCGTCACGTTGACGGCGTTCACGGCACACGCCCAGACGACGTACACCTGGGACGGCGGCGGCAGCGACAACAACTGGAGCACCGGCGCCAACTGGATCGGCGGCGTGGCTCCCGCGCGGGGCAGTTCCACGTTCGTGACGTTCGCCGGATCGACCCGCCTGACGCCCTTCAACGATCAGGGTGATTGGGCGCAACTCGCCGGGATGACGTTCGCATCCGGTGCCAGTGGCTTTCGGATCGAGGGCAACGGGAATATCGGTTTCGTGAACGGCAGCGGCGAGCAGGTCATCAACCAAAACTCGGCCACGAGCCAGGAGATCAACGTCGGCTTCTCGTTCGGCACGAGCCAGAACAGCCGGATCAACCTCAATGCCGGTGATCTCGTCATCTCGTCGCCCAACTTCTGGATCGACTCGGCCGCGAGCGTCCGGAATCTCACGGTGACCGGCTCCGACTCCACGCGGCGGACCGTCACGTTCGCAGGCAACGTCAACAAGGGCGGTACAGCCGCCGACCCCGACATGTACATCCAGTCCAACAAGCGGGCCCTCGTCACGGGCGCGCTGACCTTCGGAGCGGGCGACGACGGCTCCGTGTTCATCGACGACGGCGTGCTCCAGTTCAGCGGGGCGGGCACGATGACGGGCGGGCGGCCGGTGATCGGCAATACGTCCGGCTCCGGCAACGCTGCGGTGTGGCTCGACACGCCGGGCGCGACGTTCGCCCGGCAACTCGAACTCCGCAACGGATCGTCCGGCCGGCGGACGATCGGCGGGCTCAACACGTCGGGCACGGTCACGTTCTCGAACACGCTCATGCAGACGAGCAGCGCCCCCGACTTCGACCTCGCCGCCGCGACCGGCGGCACCGTGGTCTTCTCCGGCCAGCGGACCGCGACGGGCGTGCTCAACGTCAACCGCGCCGACGGTGCGACGGCGTACGGCGGCACGGTGGAACTGAGCAACAACGACGCCGTCGGCTCGACCAGCACGGTCGTGCACGCCGGCACGCTGCGGCTGAACCAGACGGCCGGCAACGGCTGGGGCGTGGTCCGCGGCGCGGTGACCTTGAATCCCGGGGCCACGCTCGCCCTCACGGGCAACAATGCCGCCCTCGGCTGGGAATCGGCCGGGCGGGTCACGAGCCTTTCGCTCGGCGAAGGCAGCCTGGTGAACTCCAACACGCAGCACGTCTGGCTCGGCGGCGGCAGCGTGACACTCACCGGGGCGACGATGCAGACCAACGGCGGTGTGAGCACTTCCACGGGCGACTATTTCGAGTGGGGCGACTCGCCGGTCACGACGAACGCCAGCGCCGCCTCGTCGCAGATCGCCGGGCGGATTCGGCTCCGCGGCGACGGTCTCGTGAATCGGATCCTCGCGTTCACCGTCGCCGACGGCGCCGCGGCCACCGACCTTCTCGTGACCGCCGCGATCACCGAGAGCCAGGACGGCGGCAACCAGGGCAACGCCGGCATCGCAAAGTTCGGCGCCGGCACGATGAAGTTGACCGGCGTCAACTCCTACACGAACGCCACGAAGCTCCATGCCGGCGTGCTCGAGGTGACCGACTTCGCCCAGCTGGGCACGGGTGAGTTCGAATTCGACGCCGCTTCGGGCGACTCGGGCACGCTCCGCTATGCGGGCGGCAGCACCACGACCACCAAGACTCTCTGGATTGACAACGGGGGCATCACCCGGGCCGCGATCGACGTCAGCGAGGCCGGCACGACGCTCACCTGGAACCCGGGAGCCGGCACGCGGAACCAAAACCTCACGAAGACGGGCGCGGGCTCGCTCGTGTTCGGCGGCGTCGTTTCCGGCACGGCGACAGTCGGCGTCGAGGGGGGAACGCTCGTCCTGACCGGCGCGAACAGCTATTCCGGTGGCACGATCGTTTCGGGTGGCACGGTCGAGGTGTCGGGCGGCGGCGCGGCCGGTGGCAGCGCCGCGGGCCTCGGCACGGGCAACGTGTCGATCGCCTCGGGGGCCCAGGTGACGTACTGGCTCAGCGAGTCGAGTTCGCACACGATCGCCAATGCCTTCTCGCTCTCCGGCGGCACGCTCCACACCGCCGACGGCTTGAACACGTTTTCCGGCCCGGTCACCCTCGGCTCCGGCGCGAGCACGATCTCCGCCCGCTGGGAAGACGCGATCACGCTCTCCGGTGGCCTCACCGGCTCTGGCAACGTCCTGTTCACGCAGGGCGGCGGCGGCACCGATAAAGCCGCTCCGACGTTCGTCCTCTCCGGCGTCGGTTCCAACACGGGCACCGTCCGCGTGAGCGGCTCGTCCGGCGGCGCGGCCACGAAGCTGCAGCTTGCGAACGTCAACGCCCTCCAGAGCGCCACGCTCGACCTCGCGACCGCCGACGTGGGCGCGGTCGAGTTCACCGTCGCGGGCAACAACACCTACGCCCTCGGCGGCCTCCAGGGCACCCGTAACCTCGCCTTCGGAGCCAACTCGCTCTCCGTCGGCGGCAACGGCCAGAGCACGACCTACTCCGGCGTGCTCTCGGGCAACGGCGGGCTCACGAAGGTGGGCAGCGGACGGCTGTTCCTCACCGGGGCGAACATCTTCACCGGCACCACGTCAGTCATCGACGGTGACCTGCGGCTCAACGGCTCGATCGCCGGCAGCCTTAATGTGGCCTTGGTCGCGAGCCTGAGCGGCACGGGCACGGTGGGCGGCAACGCGACGATCATCGGCACCCACTCGCCCGGCAACTCGCCTGGCACCCAGACGTTCAACGGCAACCTCACCTACCAGGCCGGTGCGGTCGTGAACTGGGAGTTGATCGCCAACACGTCGGGCTCCGCCGGCACAGACTACGACCAGATCATCCTGCCCACGGGCGATCTGAACTTCGCCGGCTCGACGACGCTCGCCCTGTCATTCACCGCCGCTGGCAGCTCCGTTAACTGGGCGAACGCGTTCTGGAACGTGAACCGGTCCTGGATGGTCTACGACCTCGCGGGCGGCACGCTGAACAACCTCGGCAATCTCGCCCTCGGTGGTTCGCTGCTCGACTCGCTCAACCAGCCGCTCTCGCCCACGGAGCGTGGCTACTTCACGATTTCGAACTCCGGCCAGGACGTGATGCTCAACTTCGTCGCCGTCCCCGAGCCCTCGACGATCGCCCTGCTCGCCGTGGGCGGCCTCGTCGCCGGCCTCGCGGCCCGCCGACGTGCGGCGAGGGGCTGACGTTTTCGTGTACCTGGCGTCTTTCATGAATCTGCCGAAGCGTCTCTTCCTCGTGCTCGCATGCCTTCTTTGGACCTCCGCGGGAGTCGCGACGAATGCCGCCCCGGTCACGATTGACTGGGTGACGGTGGGTGATCGGAATAACGCTGCTGACACCACAGGAAGCCTCAACCCCGCCGGTGCCGTGGCCGACACTTCCAGATCATGAAATACGAGTCTACGAACGCGCAATACACGGCCTTCCTGAACTCCGTGGCGGCGACCGATACCTACTCGCTCTACAACGCGAACATGGGTAGCGACGGCCGCGGTCGCATCACGCGAAGCGGATCAGCGGGGTCGTGCACCTACTCCGTCAGGTCGATCATGGGCGACAAGCCTGTGAACTTCGTGAATTGGTTCGACGCGACCCGGGTTGCCAACTGGCTGATGAACGGCGCGACGAGTTCATCGAGCACGGAGACGGGGGCCTACGCGCTCGTGGGCGGTCAAACGAGCGGCACGGCACCGGCGAGGAACTCGAACGCTGGCTATTGGGACTACGCGACGCAGAGCGACATGGCTCCCACGGCGGTGACATCCGGCTCGACCGGCATCGGCTCCGCTGGCAGCACGGGCAACTTCGCGAACTACGACAGTACCGTGTCGTGGAACACCCAGACAGGCAATGTGCGTTCGGCTTGTCGTCCTCCTCTAGGGCCACGTTCGACCCGTCGTGGAGAACGACGGCCTCGGTTTTCGTCTCGCAATTCCGGTTGCCGTGCCCGAGCCCTCCACCTACGCCATGGCCCTCGCGGGAATCGCCTGCGGCGGCTGGTCGCTGTGGCGGCGGAAGCGGGCCTAATCCGCACGAGCCAATGTGAGTTCATCGCGAGGGGAGCAGGTCGCCATCACGGTGAAGGCGGGTTCGGTACTCGATAAAGCATGTTCTTTTGTTGAACGACTATTTGTGGAGAGGGCTTGTGAATCTTTTCAACGTCAGTGATCGTGCCAGCCGCGGCGCCGTCCGGTGTGCGATCGTCATGGGCATCGTCGCCGCCTTGTGCCCCGTCGCGGCATCGGCCCAAACCGTCACCGTTGCCGATGGCGATGTGCAGTCGAACGCCACATCGGCAACGATCGACCAGCTCGTGGTGACCGGAACCGGCCCGCAGGGCAACCCGTCGACCTACTCCGCGGATGCGCCGCTGAGCGTGCTCCAGGACTTCAACGTCAACAATTTCGGTGTCTTCAACGTCAACGCGGACGTCACCACCACCTACGGGGGATCTGTCTCCGGCGGCGGCGTGTTGAATCTGAACTCCGGCACGCTGTCGTCGCCGGGGGGGCTGACCGTGATGGGACCTGCTGGCTCGATCACCCGCACGGGAGGAGCGTATTCCCTCGGGGGGCTCAACCTCAGTGACGGTGCCAGCCTCGCCTACACGCCTGCCGATTCGGTGAGCTTCTACGTGAGCATGGCGAACGGAAGCCAGTTGACGCTCGGGCGGGATCTCGACATGACGGCCGGTGGCGGATCTCTGTATCTCTCGGGTACGGGCGCGCTGGTGAGGAACGGGTATTCCTATGGCGTGTCTGACCTTTCTCTGAGCGGCACCGCCACTCTCACGTACACCGGATCCGATTCGATCTCCGCAAACCTGACTGTCTCCGAAGGAGGTTCACTGGTTCTCACCAAGGATTTTTCGATCAGCGACCTGCTTTCTCTCTCGGGCTCCGGGACTCTCGTACGCACCGGCCACAACTGGTCCTCCGACAGGCTGTCGCTCGGTGCGGGGGCGGCGCTCTCCTATGGCATTGGCGACAGCGTGACGACGGCCGTGCAAATCTCCGATGGCAGTACACTGACCCTGGAAAAAGACCTCTTGCTCGAGACCAGCCTCCAACTCAACGGCCCCGCAGCCGCGCTCGTCCGCGGCGGGCATTCGTTTTCGACCCAGGAGCTCACGGTCACCGCCGGGGCCGAGTTGACGTTCACCGAAAACGACGACGTCAGGAACCAGGTGACAATCGACGAAGGCGGCCAGATGACGCTCGCGGGAAACCTTTTCCTGTCGAGCACCATTAACTTCACCTCGATCATGGTCAGGGGATCTGCCAGCGGCCTGGTCACCGGCACGTTCAACTACGCCGCCGATGAACTCGGGCTACGGGACGGCCCGAGCCTCGCCTACCGCCCGGGTGATCAGATCACGACCACCGTGAGCGCGGAGAATGGTTCGACGCTCACGCTGGAGCGCGATCTCGTCCTCACGAACACCCTCTGGCTGACCGGCTCCGGAGCGCTCGTCACCGGCACGCATGCCTACTCGGCCGCCAACCTGACGCTGGGGAATGGCTCGACCCTCGACTACCGTGCCGGCGACGATCTGACCGGAAGTGCCTACGTGTGGGGTGGCGCGACGCTCACACTCGAACGAAATCTGTCGCTCGCCAACGTTCTCTCCCTCTCCGGCTCGGGGGCCCTGGTGCGGACCACGGAATCGGTCGCCGCGAACACGCTGTCGCTGACGAACGGGGCGACGTTTGAATACCGCGCGGGCGATGCGATCACGACGTCGATCGACGTTGAAAACGGAGCCTCGCTGACGCTGCTCAACCCCCTGGCGCTCACCGGCGCGGTGTCGCTGTCGGGATCGGGTTCGCTCGTGGCCAATGGCCACGCCTACTCGGTCGGATCTCTCCGCCTCCAAAACGGCGCGACGGCCGGCTTCGGTGCCGGAGACCAGATCAGCGGGTTCCTGAATCTTTCGGGCGAGGGCTCGGGACTCCTGGCGACCAGTCCTCTGGCGCTCACGAGCCTGTCCATCGGCACTGGCAGCCTGCTGACCCTGGCGAACGGCTTCTCGGGCACGGGCGGCCCCGGAGCCTGGGCTTTGTCCGTGGATGGCGACCAGCTGACGACGCTGAACGACTACCTGGCTCAAAACCTGATCGTGTTCATCGGCGACGCGGGCACGCCGATCTACGATGCAGACACGAACAAGACCTATCTGATCACGGCCGTTCCCGAGCCCTCGACGGTCGCCATGGCCCTCGCCGGCCTGGCCTGCGGCGGGTTCTCGATGTGGCGCGGGTGGAAGCGGGCTGCCCGCGGGTGAGCGGCGGCCGGTATGCTGTGCGGATGATGTCCGACCAGCCCGCCGCCGCCGCGACCGTCCGCCCGCTCGAGGCCAACGAGCGGCGCGTGCTCGGGGTGCTCATCGAGAAGGCGAAGACCACGCCCGACCAGTATCCGCTCTCGCTCAATGCGCTCGTCAACGGCTGCAACCAGAAGAGCAACCGCGACCCCGCCATGAGCCTCGACGAGGAGCAGGTGATGAAGGCGATCACGAGCCTGCGGGCGCTCGGGGCCGTGGCAGAGGTGTTTGGCAACGGCAGCCTGGCCCGCTACCGCCATCTCGCCTACGAGTGGCTGGGCGTCGGCAAGGAGGAGCTCGCGATCCTCGGCGAACTCTTGCTCCGCGGCGAGCAGACGGAAGGCAGCCTCCGCGGCCGTGCG
>JBJSZP010000052.1:0-957 GCA_046090365.1 Planctomycetia bacterium | reverse complement strand
CGTGCCGGTCCGGAGCGTGGCCCCGGCCGCCTCCGCTGCCGCAGCATGGGCCGCCACACACTCTTCGACAAACAGGTAGCCAGCCTGCGGCTCATGCACGGCCACCCACGCCTCCGGCAGCGAGAACTGCGGCCAGCGACGGCATGTGTCGGTGGAGGAGAGACGCTCGATCGGAATGGTATGCATCGCTGCAGCCTGAATTGCTCCGGCCAGCACGTCGCTCCCAGGCGGCCCGGCGAGCACGAGGCCCGACTCGACAAGCAGCCGCCGGCCCGTGCGGGCTTCGAGATCACGCCACAGCGCATACGCCCGCTCGAGCAGCGGCACGTAGTCGGGGTGCTCGAAGTAGGCCCGCCGGATGAGCCGCGTCTGCCCGTGCGAACTCCCGCGGTCGTGGGCGATCGGAAACCGGTCGAGGCCGAGCACACGGGCCCCGCGCACGGCGAGGTGAAACGCGGCAGCGCTGCCGATGCCGCCGAGCCCCACCACGATGACGTCGAACCGTTCCATGGAGCGCGATGATACCGCACGTAGGACAGACTTCAGCCTGTCACGCCCCAACTCCGCCAAGCCGGCTTCGGGCTCCCCGTATCCCGTCGCCGGACGCTCACTGCGCCCATCCATGGGCTTCGTTCGCTCGGAGTCACAGGCGCTGCGCCATCCATGGCTTCGCTGGTGACTCACGCCGGCTCCCGGGACACGGGGAGCCCGAAGCCTCCCTCAGCGTTAATCGGGGGGAATAATCGATACATTGTCTTGATGCCCGACCTCTCTCCTGCATCCCTTCGCGACCTCCCCGTGGCGGCCGTCCTCGCCGAGGCGGTGGCGGCGTCGCGCGCCGGGGCCGTCGTCGTCACCGCGCCGCCCGGCTCCGGCAAGACGATGCTCGTGCCCGCGGCGATCCTCGACGACGTGCCCGCCGGTGGAAAAGTCGTGCTCCTCCAGCCGCGCCGGCTC
>JBJSZP010000051.1:0-6847 GCA_046090365.1 Planctomycetia bacterium | reverse complement strand
TGCGTGCCGCGGGGGAGGGTGGCGGCGATGTCGGTGGCGTCGAGGATCGTGGCGGCGTCGAGCTCCACGTCGATGCCGTCGGCCACGGTGACGCCCGCCTCGGCGAGCGTGCGGCGGGCGTGGTCGACGAGCGCGGCGTGGACGTGCTCGGGGGCGTCGGCGGCGGAACCCGCGGGGTTCTTGAGCGGGGCGAAGCCGTCGCGGGCCTCGATTTCCACCACGGTCACGCGGTCGGCCAGCGGCATGAGATCGAAGATGAACCGCTCGAACTTGATCGCGTTCGGGGCGGCGGGCCGCACGAGCGTGCCCGAGGCGTCGAGGAAGGGCACCGCCTTGTGGGCGAGGTGGAGCGGGAGGGCGTCGTCGCGGTCGTGCACCCGGTCGAGGAAGGCCTTCGAGAAGCAGTGGACGGCGATCGAGCCGGCGTGGAAGCGGAGGCGGCCGTCGGGACGGCGCTCCGCGGCCAGCGCCGGGGAGAGGTCGCTGTATTCGACGACGGCGTGGCGGCCTCCCTGCTCCACGACGACGCCCACGCGCTCGCCCGGCTCGCGCTTGAGCACGACCTGCGTGGAGAACTCGGCCCGCGTGAGCAGGTGATGGCCGAGGAACTCGCGGTCGAGCGGCATGGCGAGCGGGTTGTCCACCTGGAAGCTCGCCACGTGCTCCACGCCGTGGCGGCCGAACCAGTCGAGCCCGCCCGACTCCACGAGCGCCGTGAGCATACCGCCGTGGCCGTCGGGGGCCGTGGCGAGGTGGTCGGGGGCGTCGAGCAGCAGGGCTGCGGTGGAGGCGTCGACGGCCGGCAGGTCGTGCTGGCGGAACACGTGGACGAAGTCGGGGTCGAGGCCGGCGTGGTTCGTGTCGCGGAGGAAGCGACGGGTGTCGGCGTCGGTGGCTGAGCTCGTCATGATCGCCAGCGGCACGCGCCGGCCGAAGCGCGCGTGCACGGCCCGGAGCCGGCCGAAGAGCACGTCGAACAGCGTCGCCTGCGACACGGGGCCGACCGGCACGAGCCCCTTGGGCCCGGTGCACCCGAGCCGGGTGCCCTGGCCGCCCGCCACGAGGATCGCGCCCACGCGGCCCTCCGCCAGCAGCCGCTCGCCGGCGGCCGCCGGCGTCGGATCGTTGGCCGCGTCGCGGAGCCGCAGGCAAGGCGGCGTGACGGCGGCCGCGAGGTCGATGGTGGTCGGGGCGGCCGGCGCGTGGCGGGAGCGGGCGAGCCGCTGGAGCGTCGCGAACTCGGCCCAGTCGATCACCGCGAGTTGGCCGAGCAGGCGGGCCCGGCCGGCCGCGTCGAGCGCTGGCCAGAATCGGAGCACGTGCTCCTGGCCCGACCGCGCGAGCGCTTCGGCGAGCGGCGCCGGGACGGTGTCGGATGGTCCGCTCATCCGCGCACCCACATCCAAAACAGCCAGCAGAGCAGGGGAAACCCGCCGAAGATCACGCCGTATGTGAAGATCGTGGTCCAGAGATGTTCGGGCCAACGGGCCATGCTGCGCTCCGGGATCGGACTTCAGGCGGGGGATCGGGCGACGACGTCCACCGGGATCTCCACCGGCTCTTCGGCGGGCTCGTCGAGGCGGCATTCGATGCGTACACCCCACGGCACGACCTCCGCCGCCGTGATCACCGCCTCGACCCCGTCGTAGGCCGTGGTCGCCTCCACCGACGGCACCCGGCGAAACGATGGGCAGAAGCCGATGTGGCCATGGGCCGCGCGGGCCCCCTGGGGCACGGTGAGCATGAGCGTGCCGCGGAGGCAGTCGACGCCGTCGAGTTCATAGCGCTCGAACCGCTGCAGCAGGTGGCCGGGGGATTCGAGGGGGCGGGCGGTCGGGGGCGGGGTGACGATCCGGGGCGGACGCACGCCGCGCGGTGGGCGCGGCACGCGGCGGCGCAGGTCGGCGAGCCAGGGGCCGGCTCGGCCCCGGATGACCGGCTCGGCGATGATCGCACCCGCGACACCCGTCGCCACGAGAAACAGGAGCGTTTCGATCGACGAGCGGAACGCCGGCGGGAGCCCCACGGCGGCCCAGGCCAGCCCATAGCCCGCACGGGCCACGGCCCTCCAGGCGGCCGGCAGGCCGGTGAGCCGGCTTGCCGCATCGACCGCGAGCACGAGCAGGCCGCCGAGTAGCGCCACGGCCACCACGCTGGCTACGCCCGCCGGCGCGAAGCCGCCACCAAGGCGTCGCACCGCGAGCACGATGCCGCACGTGACGACGAGCGTCGCGAACACCGCACCCGCCGCCCCGAGCAGCGCCCGCTCGAGCGGTGCGCCCGTCTTCGCGGCGGCGGTCGGCCCGTGCGCCATCACGCGTTTGTCAGCCCACCGCGGCGCCGGCGCCCGCAGCCTCGGCGAGCGCGGCGGCGCGGTCGGTCTTCTCCCAGCTGAAGCCGTCGCGGCCGAAGTGGCCTCCCGCCGCGGTCTTCCGGTAGATCGGCCGCCGCAGGTCGAGGTAGTCGATGATGCCGCGCGGCGTGAGCGGGAAGAACTCCCGCACCACCTCGCACAGCCGCTGGTCTTCCACCTTGCCGGTACCTTCCGTGTCGACGTGCACGCTCACCGGCTCGCTCACGCCGATCGCGTAGGCGAGCTGCACCTCGCAGCGGTCGGCAAGGCCGGCCGCGACGATGTTCTTGGCCACGTGGCGGGCCATGTAGGCCGCGCTGCGATCGACCTTCGTCGGGTCCTTGCCCGAGAAGGCGCCGCCGCCGTGCCGGCCCCAGCCGCCGTAGGTGTCGACGATGATCTTGCGGCCCGTGAGGCCGCAGTCGCCGTGCGGGCCGCCGACCACGAACCGCCCCGTGGGGTTGATGTGGTAGGTGATGTGCGCCGTGTCGAGGTTCTTCGGCAGCAGCGGCTTGACGATCTTCTCGATCACGAACTTGCGGATCTCCTCGTTCGACACGTGCGGGGCGTGTTGCGTGGAGACGACGACCGTGTCGATGCGGACGGGCTTGTTGTCTTCGTACTCCACCGTCACCTGGCTCTTCGAGTCGGGCCGCAGCCAGTCGACCTCCCCCTTCTGCCGGGCCTCCGTAAGCCGGTTGAGGATCCGGTGCGAGAGGGCGATCGGCAGCGGCATCATTTCCGGCGTCTCGTTGCAGGCGTAGCCGAACATCAGGCCCTGGTCGCCGGCACCGATGTCCTTGCCCTTCGCCTCGTCTTCGTTGACGCCCATGGCGATGTCGCCGCTCTGCTTGCCCACGGCCACGAGCACCGAGCACGTGTCGGCGGCGATGCCCATCTCGTCGTCGGTGTAGCCCACCTCGCGGATCACGTTCCGCACCACCTGCTGGTAGTCGATCGTGCCGCGCGAGGTGATCTCGCCGGCGATCACGGCCAGGCCAGTCGTCACCATCGTTTCGCAGGCCACGCGGCTCTTGGGATCCTGCGCGAGGTACGCGTCGAGGACGCCGTCGGAGATCTGGTCGGCCAACTTGTCCGGATGGCCCATGCTGACCGACTCGCTCGTGAACAGAAACTTTCCTTGTGCCACTGCGGGAGTCCTTGCTCGAAAAGGAGGGAACGTTCGGTGAAAACCATCCGAATTATGGGCGCGGTCGGTGGTCCTCGCAACGGGGGCTTGCCTGGAGCGAACCCCGTCGCTTCCGCTCCGGGCTTTACTGGATCGTGGGAAGCCGGAGCCGTTCGAGGACGAGTCGCGCGGTGGTCGCCGTGGCGCCGCGGTGCGCCGCCACCGTGGCGGCCGCCCGGGAGCCGAGTACGCGGGCCCATGCCGGGTCGGTAAGGCAGCGTTCGACGAAGGCTCGGAGGGCCGCCCCGTCGGCCACCACGCAGGCCGCGTCGGCGGCGAGAAGTGTCTCCACCTCGCGGGTGAAGTTGCGCGTGTGCGGCCCGAAGCACACCGCCGCGCCGTAGGCGGCCGGCTCGAGCATGTTCTGCCCGCCGCGCTTGCCGTCGAGGCTGCCGCCGACGAAGGCGATCGCAGCGGTGCCCCACCAGGCGGAGAGTTCGCCCGTCGTGTCGACGAGGAGGATCCGGGCCGCCGGGTCGGCGCCGTCGGCATCGAGCCGGCTGCGCCGCTGCCAGCGCAGCCCGGAGCCGTCGAGCAGCGCCGCGATCTCTGCCGCCCGCTCCACGTGCCGCGGCACGATCACGAGCCGCAGCTTCGGGTGAGCCTGCTCGAGCGCGCGAAATGCGTCGAGCGCGAGCCGCTCCTCGGGATCCTGCGTGCTGCCGGCGAGGAACACCGTGTCGTGCTCGCCGAAGCCGGCGAGCGAGCGGAGGCGGGCGACGTCGGGGGCTGCACGGTCGCCCCGTACGCCGTCGAACTTCATCGAGCCCGCCACGACCACGTTCGCGGCGCCGAGGGCCGTGAACCGGGCCGCGTCGTCGGGCGAGCGGGCAGCCACGGCGTCGACCCGGCCGAGCATCCTGCGCATGAGCGGCGCGATCCGGGCGTAGCCGGCCGCGCTCCGCTCGCTCATCCGGGCGTTGGCGACGACGATCGGGATGCCACGGCGGGCGACGCAGGCGAGCAGGTTTGGCCACAATTCGAGTTCGCCGAGCACCACGAGGTCGGGCCGCACGCGGTCGAGCACCCGGTTGACGGCCCAGGTGAAGTCGAGCGGGCAGGGGAATACCTGCTCCGCGCCGAACCGTTTCGCCGCCACCTCGAGGCCCGTCGTGGTGCTGCTCGAGGCCACGCAGTCGATCGGTCGGCCTGCCGCCTCCGCCTGGCGACGGAGTTCCACGGCGAGTCCCGAGAGCAACTGCACCTCGCCGACGCTCACGCCGTGCAGCCAGATGCGCGGGGCAGCGCTGGCGGGCGGTGGATCGATCGCCCCGGTGAACCGGATCCACGGCGCGGCGACGGGCCGCCCGCCCGAGAGCCGACGCCATGCCACCCACGGCGTGGCGAGCACGGCGGCAAAGAGGTAGAGAAGGTTGAGCGCCATGCCTGAGTCGTGTGGCGGGGCAGTGCCGGGGCGCCGGGGGTCGGACGGGTGACAGGCCGAAGCCTGTCCTACGTGGTCAGCCGGCCGCCACGCCGCTCGACTTCGCGCAGCAGTTCTTGAACTTCTTGCCGCTGCCGCAGGGGCACGGATCGTTGCGGCCCACCTTCTGCCCGAGGTTGCGGATCGGCTCGAGGTTCACCGGCTCGCCCCGCGATTCCGGGGCGGCCCCCTGCTGCGGCTCGGCCTGCGCGGAGAGGGCTGCGGCTGAAGGAGCCTCGGCGTGGATCGCCGCCGTCTCGCGGAAGGCGCTCTTCACCTCCGGCTCCTCCACCTGCTCGATGCGATACACGATGTCCACCACCCGCTCGTCGATCGCCTTCCACATCAGGTCGAACGTGCGCATCCCCTCGCGCTTGTACTCCACCTTCGGATCCACCTGGGCGTAGCCGCGCAGGCCCACGCTCGAGCGGAGGTGGTCCATGGCCAGGAGGTGGTCCTTCCAGGCGTTGTCGAGGATCTGGAGCACGACGGCCCGCTCCATCCGCCGCATGTCGTCGCCGTAGCGGGCCTCACGGGCCGCGTACACCGCGCGGGCCTTCCGCTTCACGATCCGCTTGAAGGCCTCGGCGTCGTGGCCGGCGGCGTCCGCCTCGGCGAGTTCCTCCGCGGTGAGCGCCTCGCCAAACCGCCACTCCGTCCACCCGCAGGCGGTCTTGAGGCCGAAGTCGGGCGCGAGAAATCGGGCGCCCTCCGACAGATCGATGCGATGGATCGCGTCGCGGGCCTTCTCCTGGAGCAGTTCGGCCACCGCGTCGCGGCCGGCCCGCTTCAGGTCCCGGTCGTTCACCGACACCTTCCAGCGCGAATTGGCGAACGACGCGAGCGCCGCCCAGTTCCACTCGCTTTCCTCCTCGCCGGCCGGGAGGTTTTCCTCGACGGCCTCATAGATCGCCGCCTCCGACTGCCGCACCGCCTCCTCCACCGCGATCCGCTCCGCCTCCTCCGGGGCCATTCCGCGGTAGTCGGCGGCGTCGAGTTCGCAGGCGAGCCGTTCCGACGCCCAGGCTGCGAACGACTGGGCCCCGTAGTCCTTGTCGAGAAACGTGCCGATGTGCTCGTCGATCTGGCGGTCGACCATGTCGAGCACGATCTCGCGGCAGTCGGCATCGCCGTCGGTGTGGTCGAGGATCTTCTGCCGGAAGCCGTACACCCGCTTCCGCTGCTCGTCCATCACCTCGTCGTATTCGAGGAGGTTCTTGCGGACCTCGAAGTTCCGCTCCTCCACCTTCTTCTGGGCCGCCTCGACGCGGCGCGTCACCATCCGGCTCTCGATCGCCTCGCCCTCCTGCATGCCCAGCCGCGTGAGCACATTCTTCACCCACTCGCCGGCGAAGATCCGCATCAGGTCGTCTTCGAGCGAGAGGAAAAACCGGCTCGAGCCGGGGTCGCCCTGCCGGCCGCAGCGGCCGCGGAGCTGAAGGTCGATGCGGCGGGCCTCGTGCCGCTCCGTGCCGATGATGTGCAGGCCGCCCATCGACCGCACCTGCTCCCCCTCGGCCTTCATGTTCTCGCGGGCGGAGATCTCCTTGACGAGCGCCTCCCACTCGGCGGGCGGCACGTCGAGCCGCGTCGGATACGTGTCCTGGAGCTTGGCCCAGGCCATCGTGTCGGGATTGCCGCCGAGGATGATGTCGGTGCCGCGGCCGGCCATGTTGGTGGCGATCGTGACGGACCCGAGCCGCCCGGCCTGGGCGATGATCTCGGCCTCGCGCTTGTGGTGCTTGGCGTTCAAGACCTGGTGGTCGACGCCCCGCTTCTCGAGCAGATCCGAGAGCCGCTCGCTCTTCTCGATCGACACGGTGCCCACGAGCACGGGGCAGCCCCGGCGCTCGATCTCCTTCACCTTCTCGCGCGGGATCGT
>JBJSZP010000050.1:0-12988 GCA_046090365.1 Planctomycetia bacterium | reverse complement strand
GTGACTGCCCAGACCCTCTCGCCGGACGTTCGCCTCAGCCCTCCAGGCTTCGGCTCTCTGCATGTCCGCTTCGCTTCGCCATCCATGGCTGCGCTCGCTCCCATAGCCCGCTCGAGGGCATGGGCAGCCCCGAGCCTACCCCTCCCTGATTCAGTTGAGGAGGCTTCGGGCTCCCCGTGTCCTGGAACAGGCGTATGCAGGCAAGCGCAGCCATGGATGGCGCAGCGCAGCCGGAGTCGAGTGAGCGGAGGCCTGGAGGGCCGCAGCGAACGTCCGGCGACGGGATACGGGGAGCCCGAAGCCGGCGCGCTAGCACTAAGGCAGCGACAGCCTGAAGCCTGTGCTACGTGGTGAGGACGGGTTCGGAGGCGGCGAAGGCGGTGGCGATCGCGGCGGCCCACGAGCCGGGCGCGGTCGCGGCGCGGGCCGGACCGACCGCGGCGATCACGCGGCTGCGGAGGAGCACGCCCTTCTCGACGGCCGACGGGAAGAGCCTCGCGGTGATCCGCGCGCGGCCGCCGGCGATCGTCGCGGTCGCGCCGCGGGCGTCGAGCGGGTGCACGAGAAACAGGATCGCGTGGTCGCCGGGGCCGGTCACGAGGAAGCCGTGGGGTTCCGCGCCGGAAGGTGCGGGATCGAGGCGGCCGGCGGCGCACACGAGCGGCGCGGCGCTCGCGGCCGCGATGTCGGCGACGACGCCGATCCGCGGCGCGGTCTCGAGGACCGGCGTCTGCGCCGATGCGACGAGCTCGCGCACCCATGCGGCGGGCGTGCCGTCGAGCCACGGGGGCGCTGCCCGCCACATCGCCGTGGCCCGGAGGCGTCCGCCGTCGAGCGTCTCGTAGACGGCCGTGATGTCGCCGCCCCGGCACCAGGCGTCGACGCAGCGGCTCTCGGCATCGAGGTCGATGCCGAGCAGGTGGTCGGCCGCGGGAGCGCACGCGGGGCGGATCTCGAGGCCCGCGCCGGGCGCATCGAGATCAAGCGCGGAGGCGGCGCCGCCGAGCGGGCAGGCGGCACGGCGGCCGGAGAGCGACCATGCGGCCGCGGACGGGGAGGTCTTCATGCTGGTATCATCGCGGCGGCGTCGGAACTGCAACCTGCGGAGGTGCGCGTGAATCGGGAATCGGGCCCACGGATCATACCCGCCGCCGCGCCGCACGGCCGCGCGGGGCCCGATCACCTCGAGGTGTGCGAGGCGGCGGCGCGGGCGGGAGGCCGGGTGCTCGTCGAGTGGCGCGGGCGGTTCGGCGTGTCGCAGAAGGGCCATCGCGACGTGGTCACGGAGGCCGACTTCGCGGCCCAGCGCGAGATCCGCCGGATCGTGCTCGACGCCTTCCCCGACCACGGGTTCGTCGGCGAGGAGACGCTGCCGGAGGCTGCACAGGCGGCCGTGCCCTCAGGCGGGCTGCGCTGGATCGTCGATCCGCTCGACGGGACCACGAACTACGTCCACGGCTTTCCGGCCTACTGTGTGTCGGTGGCGCTCGCCCGCGGCGACGAGATCCTCGTGGGGGCGATCTACGATCCGGAGCGCGACGAATGCTTCACGGCCCGGGCCGGCGGGGGCGCCTTCCTCGACGGCCGGCCGATCCGCGTCCGGGCGGCCGTCGACCCCGACGACGCGCTCGTGGCGATCAGCTTCCCGCCGCACGTCACGGTCGACTCGGGGGCCGTGGCCGACTTCCTCGCCGTCGTGCCGCACGTGCACTCGGTGCGGCGCACGGGCTCCACGGCGATCAACCTCGCCTACATCGCCTGCGGCCGCCTCGACGCGTTCTGGGTGCGCAGGATCGCGAGCTGGGATGTCGCCGCCGGCCTGCTGCTCGTGGCCGAAGCGGGAGGCGCCGTGGGGCCGTTCACCGGCGGCGCCGCGGGCGCGGTGTCGCTCGACCGGCCCGTGTTCATCGCCGCCGCCACGCCCGGCCTGCTCGCCGAACTGCAGCGTCTCCTGCCTCCCGGATCACCGTGACGGGAGGATTGTGCGGGCTGTGCGGGCTGGCGCGGGAAAAAAGGGGAGCAACGCGTGCGGCGAAACGCGCCGCGAACTAAGGTCAGATGGGGTGCGCGCCGCCCGCGCCCCGGAGATGCCACCGCTCGATGCGTAGCCATTCATACCACCCGCTGTCGCTCCTGCTCGCCTGCGCGCTGCTCGCGGGGAGCGCGGGCGTGGGCGAGGAGCCCGCGCCGGCGGTGAAGGAGGTCGGGCCCGAGATCTTCTATCTGCGCGACGACGGCGGCCGGCTCGTGCCCGTGCCCGGGTTCGGCTACCGCGACTTCGTCGATCTCCTGCGGCTCAAGGACGGTCTCCCGGGCGTGCCCCAGCCGCCGGCCGCGGTGCTCGAGCGAATCGAGGTCGCCGGCGACCTCGTGCCCAACGGCACCGGCGTGTGCGAACTCACGATCACGCTCCGGCTCCGGCAAACCCGCGCCGGCTGGGCGCGGGTGCCCCTCGCCCTCTCCGGCGTCGCGCTCACGGCGCCGCCCGAACACGAAGGCGAGGGCCGGCTGATCCTCGACGCCGACTCGGCCACGCCCGGCTACGAGGCATGGCTCGAGGCGGCCGTCGATTCGGTGCACACCGTGACGCTCGTCGGCGTCGTGGCCGTCGAGCGCGGACCGGCGGCCGACACGCTCCGGCTCGACCTGCCCCGGGCCACCGCGTCGCTCGTGCGGCTGCGCACCCCGCGCGACGCACCGCAGGTCGACGTGCGGCCCGGCGGCCTCGCGCCGCAGATCACGCCGGCGGACGGCGGCGGCAGCATCGTCGAATGCACCGGGCTCTCGGGCGCAGTCACGCTGCGCCTGGCGAGCCGCACCGGCGGCGACCGGCCCGGCGACGCGCCGCCCCAGGCGACCGTCGACAGCGTCGTGCGCATCGACGGCACGATTGCCAGCACCGAGGCCACCCTGCGGCTCGAGGGCCTTCCGGCGAACACGCAGGAGGTGCGCATCGCCCTGCCGCCACGGACGCGGATCGAGAGCGTGGGCGAGCCCGCGACGCTCGTGAGCGTCGCGGGAGACGCCGAGGCGCCCGAGGCGCTCGTGCGGATCCGCCCCGATGCGGAAGGACGCGCGGTGGTCGAACTGCGGTGCGAGCGGCCCATCGACGCCACGGGGGCGGCCTCCGTGGAGCCGCTCGGATTCGCGGTGGCCGGCGTGCCGGCCTGGAGGCAGCGCGGCCGCATGAGCCTCGTCGTGGAGGGGGACTGGCAGGTGGACTGGGACGATCCCGGAAGCAATCGCCGCGTCGACCCGCCGCTCGCGGCGCGCCGCCCCGGATTCGTCGCCGCATTCGCCTACGACTCGCAGCCGGCGCGGCTGCCGCTCCGCGTGCGGCCGCGCGGCAGCCGCGTGGTCGTGGAGCCGACCTACCGCTACGAGATCGGCGCCACCCGCATCTCGCTCGTCGCGACCCTGCGCGTGATCGTGCGCGGCGCCCCCGTGTCGCGCCTGGTCGTCGGGCTCGACGGCTGGAGCGTCGACGACGTGGGCCCGGCGAGCGTCGTCGACGTGGCCGCGGTGTCGACGGAGGGTGGCAACATCGTGATCCCGCTCGTGCAGCCGCTCTCCGGCGAGGCGACGGTCGAGGCCCGCTGCAGCCTGCCCGTCGACCGCGCCGCGCCCACCGTGGGCTGGAAGCTCCCGGTTCCGCGGGCCGACCTCGTCGGACCCGCGCAGGTGACGATCGCCTCCGACAGCGACATCGAGGTGCTCCCCGAGCCCGACGGCATCACCGGACTCGTGCGCCAGGTGGCGGCCCCGCCCCGGCGCGGCGAGGCGCCGCGGATCGCCTACCGCCTCGACGGCACCGAGGGCGTGTTCTCCGCCCGGCGGCGGTTCCTGCCCCGACGGGTCGACGCGACCGTCGCCGCGCAGGTGACGGTGGGCCTGCCGCGGACGCGGGTGGAGGAGACGATCCGGTTCGACGTGGCAAACGTGCCGCTGGAGTTCGTCGATCTCTCGGTGGCCAGGCCGGTGCTCTCCTCCGGGGGGCTCGAAATCCGGCAGGCGGGCGAACTGCTCAATCCCTTCGAGGTATCGGCTCCCGCCGACATTCCCGACGAGGCCGCCGTGGTGCGCGTGATGCTCGCGAGCCCGCTCCTCGGCGCCGGCGACATCGTGGTCGCGTTCGGCGTGACGACGCCGGAGGTGCCGGCGGAAGCGACGGTCGCCGAGAGCGTGCCACTCGTCGTGCCCGTCGAGGCGCGGATCGTGCGGCAGGCCGTCACGCTCGTGGCCGGCGACCAGTTCACCGTCGACGTGCGCGGCGACGCCTGGAGCCGCGACGTCGCCGCGGCCACCGGATCCGCCCGCGTGTGGCTCGCCGCAAACGCCCAGCCCACCGTGCCGCTCGCGCTCTCGTTGCGGCCGGAGTCGGGAGCGGGCGACACCGTGATCGAGGCGGCATGGTATCAGTCGCGGCTGCTGCCGGAGCGGCGCGACGACATCTGGACGTTCGCGGTCTCGAGCACCGCGCCGGCCGTGCGGCTGGCCCTGCCCACGCCGCCGCGGCGGCCCGGCGAGCCGGCCCCCAGCCCGCCGCGGATCCGCGTCGACGGATCCGTGGTCACCGTCGACGAGGAGCCCGACGGCACGCTCCGCGTGCCGCTGCCGCAGGCGGGCTCCGAGGCGGGGCGGCGCCGCGGCCGGATCGAGATCGAGTCGACCGCGGCGCGGCGCTCCGCGGGCGGCGCGGCCGGCCCGCTCGAACGGATCACCCTCGAAGCGCCGCGGTTTCCCGCGGGCACGATCCTGCGGCGGTTCTACTGGGAGCTGGGGCTCGAAACCGACGAGCACGTGGTCGTGCCCCCCGCGGGCTGGACCGCGCAGCAGCGCTGGCGCTGGGGCCCCTTCGGCCCCGAATTCGCGCCGCTCGTGTCGCCCGCGGCGCTCGCCGAATGGATCGCCTCCGCCGTCCAGCGGCCTGCGCCCACGGCCGAGGCGCCGCTGGCGGAGCGGCGCATGGTCTACGCGGGCGTGGGCGACCCGGGCAGCGCGGCGGTGTGGGTGGCCCCCACGTGGCTGCTCGTGCTCGTGGCCTCGGGGCTGACGCTGGCCGTCGGCCTGGCGATGATCTATCGATCGGCCCTGCGGCGCGTGCCCGCCGTGCTCACGATCGGGGCGGCCGCGGTGATGGCGGCGGCCTTCGTGCCCGATCTGGCCCCGCTCGTCGGCCTCGCCGCCCTGCCGGGCGCCGTGCTCGCGCTCGTCGCAGCGGCGCTGCGGCTCGCCGTCGACCGGCCGGCCCGCCGCCCGCCCGCGCCCGGCCTGCCGGTGTCGCCGGAATCGTCGACGCGGTTCGCGCCGGGGGCGTCGATCCTGATCGCGCCGTCGGTGGCCGCGTCGTCCGGCAACGCCACGCGGTCGGGGAGCACCGCATCATGAGCGGCCGACGCGCGGTGGCGATCGGGCTCGCGGCGTGGCTGGCGGGCGGGCTCGTCGAGTGGCGGCCCGCGCGTTCCGCCGATCCGCAGCGGGAAGAACTGCGGTTCATGCGCGTGCACGTGCCCCGCGACGGCCTGGCGGACGTGCCGCTCGGCGAGGAGCGCTACGTGCCGATGCCGCGCCAGGCCTTCGAGGCGGCTGCGGCCCGCGCGGCCGGCGCTCCCGATCGGGCAGCCGGGCCGCTCGCGCCGCGGGCCGAGGCGGCCCGCTACGAGGCGCGAATCACCGCCGCGGGACGGCTCGAGGGGCAGGTGGCCTTCGACGTTGCCGCGCCGATGACGCCCGACGGCCCTTCAGCCCACTCGCTGCCGCTCGGCTCGCTCGCCGTCACGCGCTGCACCGCGAAGACGGATGCCGGCGTGGGCGACGCCGCGGTGTTCGGCCGGACCGACGGCACCGTCGCGGTGGCCGTGACCGGCGCCGGCGAATACGTCGCCGACTTCGCAGCCCCGCCGCCCCGGCAGACGGCCGACGGGCCGCTCCACACGCTGCCGCTCGTGCCGGCCATGCGGACCACGATCCGGCTGCGGCTCCCGGCCGGACAGCGGCCGCTCCCCGTGGGCCACGAGCTGCCCGCCGTGCGCGTCGGCGGCGAATGGCTGATCGAAGCCGGCCCCCGCACCGCGCTCGAGTTCTACGTCGTCGACGAGGTGCCGGCGCGGCCGGCCGTGTCGCTGTGGAGCAGGATGCGGATCGCGGGCCGCGAAGTCGCCCTGGAGGCGGCGGTGCGGCCCGCCTCGGTGTGGACGACCGACCGCGTCGAATTCGACAAGGATCCGGAACTCGTCGTCACCGACGTCGCGCTCGCCGGCAACGCGCCCCGCGCGGTCTCGTGGTCGACGGCCGCCGACGGCCGTTCGCTCACGTGCGTGCTGCCGCCGGCGGCGCTGGCCACGAGGACGCCGCTCGAGATCCGGGCCGTCGGCCCGCTCCCCGACGGCGTCGTCAGGCCGCTGCCGACGGTGCGTCCGCCGGCTGACCGCTGGGCCGGCGGCGGCACGTTGATCGAGGTCGACCCCGCGCTGGCGCTCGCCACGATCGACTTCGCCCGCTGCCTGGCCGTGACCGCCGAAGCGGCCTCCGCCTGGCCATTGCCCGCGGCCGCAGCCGAGGCGGCCACCGGCGCGGCCGGCGTGGTGCCCGCCCGCGTGTATCTCGAGCATCAGGGCCCGGCAGCGGAAACGCGGGTGGCCGTCGTGCCGCGCACCGCGCAGATCGAGGTCGCGCGGGTGACGGTGGTCGACTTCGCCCCCGGGATCGTGGTCGGGGTCGCGACCTGCGACGTGAGCGTGCAGCGCGGCGAGGCGTTCGACCTCACGGGCCTGGTCGCGCCGGGCTGGTTCATCGACACCGTGGACGCGGTGGGCTGGTCGCAGTCGCCGGCGTGGCTCGAGCCGGCCCCCGCGCCCGAGGCGCGGGCCGCCGAACCCCTGGAATGGAAAGTGGTGCGGGACGCGCGGGGAGACGTGCTGCGGATCGGCCTCTCGGCCGCCGCCACGCCCGGCCGCAGGCTGCGGCTGCGGATCGGCGGCCATCGCGCCGGCGCCGCGGCGGGGGCGTCGTTCGCGGCGGGCGAGATCGACATGGTGCGGCTCGTGGGCGAGGCCGACGGGCTGGCGGTCGTCGGCTTCAAGACCAACGCGGAGCAGTCGGCCGAGATCGTGGGCGCGGCTGCCGGCGCCATCGACCCCCGGCTCGCGGTACTCGTCGACGATCCGGCCGTGCGGGCCTGGACGCCGGTCGGGGAGCGGGCCGCCGCCTGGCAGGTGCGGCTCGTCCGTCGCCGGCCGCCGCTCGACGTGCAGGCCCAGGTGCGGCTCACGGTGCGCGACGACCGCCTCTCGCAGTCGTTCACGTTCGAGTGCCGCCCCGACGCGTCCGACCTCGATTCGCTCGTGGTGCAGTTCTCGGAACCGATGGATGACCAGCTCGAGTGGTCGCTGCTCGCGCCCGCGAGCGGCTCGATCGCGGCGCGCAGGCTGGAGTCGACCGACGAGTCGTGGGTGGTCGAGTTCACGCCGCCGGTGCGCGAGTCGGTCACGATCCGCGCCGCCCGCACCGTCGCCTTCTCCGCCGCGGTGCCGATTCCGCTGGCGTGGGTCGAGGGAGCGCCCCGGCAGGTCGGCGAGGTGATCGTGCGCGATGCGGGCAGGCGGCGGCCGCGGATCGTGAACCGCCGGCTGATGGAGCTGCCGCCGCAGCCGGATGCGGCCGCGGACTGGCCCGTGCTCGTCGGGGAGTTTTCCTTCGCGGGCGCCCGGGATCCGGCCGAGAGTGCGCCGGCGGCCGAGCTCGTGCCCGGCCGCCGCGACGACGGCGACGCCCGGGCATGGGCGTGGCGCGAGACGACGTCGTGCTGGATCCACGCCTCGGGCCGGACCGAATTCGAGACGGTCTTCGAGATCGAGAACCACGGCCGCGAGAAGGTCGTGCTCGGTCTGCCGCCCGGCCGGCATGTGCAGGGCGTCGACATCGACGGCGTGCCCGTGGCCGCGGTCGCGGAGGAGAACGTGGCGGCCATCCCCGTCGATCTGCCGGCGGGCAAGCCGGCGCTCACGCTCGTGGTGCGCAGCGTCGCCGACACCGCCGCCGGCGTCGCATGGCGGATCGATCCCAGTGGGGTGGCGATCGATCTGCCCGTGCTCGACAGGCTGTGCCGCGTCGCCGTGCCGCCCGACCTCGAACTCGCGACGGTGTCGCCGGAGTGG
The DNA here is from genome assembly GCA_046090365.1 of Planctomycetia bacterium. Classification (GTDB taxonomy): domain Bacteria; phylum Planctomycetota; class Planctomycetia; order Pirellulales; family UBA1268; genus RGVT01. The sequence goes on along the minus strand of JBJSZP010000050.1, from coordinate 4,832 downwards.
CGCAGCGTCGGCGACGCGGCCGGAGGCCCGTCGGGAAACGCCCCGAGCGCCGCGTTTCGCATCCGGGAGCTCGTCCCCGCCGAGAGTTCCGGCGCCGCCGGCACGATCGTCGTCGTGCGGTGGCGCTGGCTCGTGTTCGCGGCGGCCGTGGCCGCGATCGCGACAGCGGTGGCGGTGGTCGCGGGGAGCCGCAGACGGCCATGGCTGCCGCCGGCGCTGTGCGTGATCGCCGGCGTGGCGGCCCTGTGGTGTCCGGCGCCGCTCGATCTCGTGGCCCGCGCGGCCTGGTGGGCCGCGCTCGGCGCGACGCTCGTCTCCGTGCGGAGAAGCCTGCTTGCCGGTGCCGTGATCGCGCTGGCCACGATCGGATCCGGCGTGGTCGCCACCGCCGACACCCCCGGGGATCTCCGGGTGTTCATCACGCCGCTCGACGAGGGCGAGATGGCGCTCGTGCCCGAGCCGCTCTATCGCCTGCTGGCCAGGGCCGATGCCGACGACCGGCGGACGGTGCGCGTCCTGGCGTGCCGCGTGGTCGTGCCCGAGACACGTCCGGAGCCGGGGATCGAGGAACGCTGGCGGATGACCGTCGATGTCGATGCGGCGGCCGGCGGCGTGCTCGAGTTGGGGCCGCAGGAGGCTGCCGGCGGGTGGGTCGTCGAGACGGCCCGCATCGACGGGCAGGCCGCCACGGTCACGGGCGCTCCGGATCGGCACGATCTGCTCGTGCCCGCGGCCGGGCGGCACCGTGTGGAGATCGACGTGCGTCCCTTGCGGGAAGCGGTCGGAGACGTGGAATTGCTCACCGCGCGGCTGCCGGCGGCGCCGGCGGCGACGCTCGACGTGGAGGCCCGCGCGGGCCGCGATGGCGGCGGTCCGGGAGGCGCCTGGTGCGAGGTGGCGACTCCCGACGGGGCCTTCGTCGCCGCGCCGCGCAGCCGGTCGGCCACCGGCGCGACGACGTATGACGTCTCGCGGGCCGTCCGCGTGCGGGTCGTGCGCCCCCTCGCCCCCGGCGCGGTCCTCGCCACGGCGCCGCCGCTGGTGGAGAGCCGCAACACCGTGCTCTGGGATCTCGACGCGGTGCGCGTGAATGCGGCGTTCGTGGTCGATCCGGGCCGCGACATCGCCGCCCCCTGCATGGTGCGGGCCGACCGCGGGCTGGCCCGCGTGGGGACGCCCGACCCCGCGATCGACGTCGTCCAGCTGCCCGGCAACCGGTTCCTCGTGCGTGCCGCGCGGCCGACCCCGGGGCCGCTGCGGTTCGAGCTCGCGTTCCGCCGGCCGCTCGCCGATCCGGTGGGCATCTTCCCGGTGCCGGGAGCCTGGCTCGAAGACGCCGCCGTCGACGTGCGCACGACGAGGCTCGTGCCGGCCGTCGACCTCGCGGTGCAGGTCGACGCCCCGGCACCGCTCGTGATGCTCGCGGGAGACGATGCCGCGAGCCCGGTCAACGGTCTGGCGTGGCGGTTCGACGTGCGGCCGCCCGCGGCCGCGCCGAATCGCGGCGGGGCGGCCGTTCCCTTCGCGGATGAGCCGCGGGCCCGGATCACGGTCGAACGCCGGCGTCAGGAGATCCGCGGCACGCAGGACGCGCGGGTGTGGTTCGCACCGGAACGCACCCGGGTCACGCTCGACGCCCGGCTCGATGCAAGCTCGACGGCCCTGGTGTCGCTGCCGGTGGAACTGCCGGCCGACTGCGTCGTCGATTCGATCGCGCTCTTCGACGACGGGCTCCAGGCACCAGACCCCGTTGCCCGCGGTCCGCTCGAGACGCACTGGCGGCGCACGGCGCCCGAGCGCGGCGTGCTCACGGTGCAGCGGCCACTGGCAGGCAGATTCCGGCTCGACGTGACGGCGCACGTGCCCAGGCCGCCGGCGGCGACCGGCCGCGTGCCGCTCGTGCGGGTGATGCTCCCCGCGGCGCCCGCGGTGGTCGCCTGGAACGAGTCCCTGCCCGCCTCGACGCAGGATCGCTCCTGGCAGGTGCGCAGCGACGAGCGGCCGCCGCTCTACACGCTGCGGCCCGCGGCCGACGCGGAGCCTGCCGTGGCTGCGGCCGTCGAGGCCGCGCCGCGCGCGGCGGAGGCGCCCGCCGGTGAACCACGGGTCGAACTCGCCGACGTGGAGATGACGTTTCAGGATTCGGGCCGGGCCTGGGGACGGGCGCGGTTCGACGTGGTCACGAAGGAGCGCGTCGTGCGGGTGGTGCTGCCCCGGGGCATGCGGCTGTTCGACGCCTTCATCGACGGCCAGCCCACGATGCCGGCCGTGCCTGCGGGCGACGCCGCCGGCCAGGGTGGCACCAGCGGCGAGCGCTGGGACATCACCCTCCACGACGTGCGCTGGCCACGCGCGATCGAGATCGTCTATGCGGGCGCGCTCGGAGGAGCCCTCGACGGCGACGGGCCGATCGTGGTCGAGGCGCCAACCGTGGTCGGCCTGCCCTGCGTGCGTTGCCTGTGGACGTTGCGGGCGCCGCGCGGCGCGCTTGTGCGCGTCGCCGATCCAGCCCGGTCGATCGGCCCGGCCGAGCTCCGGCAGGCGCGGGAGGAGGCGGTGGCCGCGATCGGCGCCGACTTCGAGCGGGCGATCGCCGCGGCGCCGCCCGCCGAAAGTGACCGCCTGCGCGAGGCGCTCGAGGCCCGCATCGGCCGGCTCGACGCCGCCGATCGCGCGGCCTCCGGGCCCGCGGCCGCGGGTTCGGTGGCGTATGTCGCGGCGCAGCCCGTGGAGGCGGCGCTCACGGTGCGGATCGCGCGGCAACGTGATCCGGGCGTGACGGCGCGGGCCTGGGCCACGCTCGCGCTGCTCGTGGTGGGCGGCGCGGTCTGGATCATGGCGCGAAGGCGCACGCTTGCCTGATCGACGCCGCGGATTCGCCAAACCCCCGCCAAAACCGGTCTGGCCCCTGTTCGGAACCCTCCGCTAGTGTCCGTCCGCTCGGTCACACGGAGGTGGTCAGGACATGGTGTGCGGACAGCGTTCGTCGCGGATTTTTGCGTGGAGTGCGGTGGCGGTGCTTGCGGCCGCAGCCCTCTGCTGGAGTGGAGAGGCCCGCGCCGCCGGCCATCGCACCGCCAATTTCCTGGTGGATGCGCCCACCGAGCAGCTGGCCCGCCGGATCGGTGACGCCGCCGAGCAGTATCGCCACGACCTGGCCGTCGAATGGCTCGGCGCCCCCCTGCCGCGTTGGAGCCGCCCCTGCCCGATCAAGGCCCAGGTGGCCCCGCATCTCGGGGCCGGCGGGGCCACGAGCTTCGTGTTCGACGCCGGCGAGGTGTTTGGCTGGACGATGACGATCCAGGGGAGCGAGGAGCGGATCCTCGACTCGGTCCTGCCGCACGAGGTCACCCACACGATCTTCGCCAGCCACTTCCGCCGGCCCCTGCCGCGCTGGGCCGACGAGGGTGCGTGCACGACCGTCGAACATCCCGTGGAGCGGGCCCGCCAGCACCGCCTGCTGCTCGAGTTTCTCACCACCGGCCGCGGCATCGCCTTCCCGGAGATGTTCGCGATGCGGGAATACCCGGCCGACGTGCTGCCGCTCTACTCGCAGGGCTATTCGCTGGCCCGCTACCTGATCGAGCGCGGCGGCCGCCACAAGTATGTGACGTTCGTGGGCGAGGGGCTCGCCACCGACGACTGGAGCGGCGCCCTCGCGCGGCACTACGGCGTGGGCAACCTCGCCCAGATGCAGCAGATCTGGCTCGACTGGGTGAAGCAGGGCTGCCCGGCCCCGCCGGCGGCGCTGGCCGCCGCCGCCCCGCCCCGGCCGAACACGCTCGCCGGCACGACCCGCGGCCAGAGCCCGGATCCGGGCCCGACCGCGCCGCCGCGGGCGACGATGGCGGCCGTCTCGACGTCGGCCGGCCGCCGCTCCATCTATGCCGTGCAGGCCCGGCAGGCGACGGCGGGCGACGGCCAGCCCGAGCCCGCGCTACGGTGAGCCGGGCCCGGCGAACAGCTGCGTGAGGTGGTAGAACACCGGCGCGGCGAAGCAGATCGAGTCGATGCGGTCGAGCACGCCGCCGTGGCCGACCACGAGCGTGCCGTAGTCCTTCACGCCGCGGTCGCGCTTGATGGCCGACATCGTCATCCCGCCGGCGAAGCCCATGAGCGCCACGACGAAGCCCGCGAGCGCCGCCTGCCAGGGCTCGAACGGGGGCGCCGCCCACCACAGCGCCGCGGCGAGCAGGGCCGTGCTCGTGGCGCTGCCGAGCAGGCCCTCCCAGGTGCGGTTCGAGCTCACCGCGGCCGCCACCAGCCGCCGCCCGAGCATCCGGCTCCACACATACTGCATGCAGTCGGCGAACTGCACGAGCAGGATCAGGAAGAACAGCAGGCGGAAGTTGCCCCCCGGCGTGGCCCCGGCGATCGGGAGCTGGAGGAGGGCGGGCGCGAACGACAGGCAGTAGACGCAGACCACGAGCCCGGCCTGGATCTTCGCCGTGCGCTCGAGAAACCGCTTGTAGTCGCCGGCGAAGGCGACGCGGGCGAGCACGAACAGCGTGGCATAGACCGGCAGGAACACGCTGAACACGTCGTAGCGGTTGAGGCCCACGAGCACATAGTGCAGCGGCGTGAACAGGAAGAACACCCAGAACAGCGCCCGGTGGTCGCCCTTCCGCGTGGGCGTGAGCGTGATGAACTCGCGGAGCGCCCAGAACGACACCAGGCCGAAGAGCACGACCGTGGCCGTCGTGCCCAACCAGAAGGCGGCCGCCAGCACCGTGCACATGATCCACCAGCCGCGGAGCCGGAGGTTGAACGTGTTCACGGCGGCCGGGTCGAGCCCGCGGTCGGGATGCCGCTTGAGGAACTGCCCCACCCCC
>JBJSZP010000049.1:0-1432 GCA_046090365.1 Planctomycetia bacterium | reverse complement strand
GCTCGATGCGGCGTCGGTATTCATAGATTCGCGTCTTCAGCACCCGCAGGGCCTTGGCCAGGTTCTTGTGCTGGCTCTTCTCGTCCTGACACTGCACGACGATCCCCGTCTCCAGGTGCGTGAGACGGACGGCCGAGGCGGTCTTGTTGACGTGCTGGCCGCCCGGGCCACTCGCGCAGAACAGGTCCTTGCGGTAGTCGTCGGGCGACAGCGACACCTCCACGTCCTCCGGCTCGGGCAGCACCGCCACCGTCGCCGCCGACGTATGAATCCGCCCCTTCGTCTCCGTGTCGGGCACACGCTGCACGCGGTGGCCGCCACTCTCGAACTGCAGCCTGCGGTAGACGTTGTCGCCCGAGACTCCGAGCACGAGTTCCTTGAAGCCGCCGAGCTCCGTGGGGCTCGCGTCCATCACCTCGATGTCCCAGCCCACCTCTGCCGCATAGCGGCGATACATCTCGTAGAGATCACGCACGAACAGCGCCGCCTCGTCGCCGCCGGTGCCGGCCCTCAGCTCCATGATCACCCGCGCCCGGTCCGCATCCTCGTCATCGGAGCAGAGGTCGAGCAGCTCGTCCCACTCGCGCTCACGTTTCGCGGCGAGCTCGGGAAGCTCGGCCTGGGCGAGGGCCTTGATCTCATGGTCGGCGCCCGCGCTCATCTCCTCGAGGTCGGCGATCTGCCGCTCGAGGGCCACGAAGGCCCGATACCGCTTGGCGAGTTTGGCGAGCGTGCCGTGCTCACGGGCCACGGCGGCGAGCCGTTGCGGGGCAGCGAGCACCTCGGGATCGACCAGCGCGCGTTCGAGTTCCTCGAACCGGGAGAGCCTGGCTTCGAGCTGGTCGCGCATGGATCAGGCCTGGAGGGCAAGCCTCACGAGGCGGCCGCGTCGGCCTTCTTGCCCTTCTTCAGGCTCGCGTAGCCGGTGCCGGCGAACTTCGACTTGAACTTCTCGATCCGGCCGGCCGTGTCGACGAACTTCAGCTTGCCGGTGAAGAACGGATGGCAGACGTTGCAGATGTCGACCTTGAGCTCGGGCACCGTGCTCCGAGTGGAGAACGTGTTGCCGCAGCCGCACCGCACCACGGTGTCGACGTAATTGGGATGAATGCCGTCTTTCATGATCGCGTCCTTCCGTCCAACTCTGCCATGTCGAAAATCCGAGCCCCAAAGGATACCGGGCGGCGCCGGCCCGGGCAACACGTCCCGCCCGGCTCGCGATCGCCGGTGGCTTTTCGCCCGGCGTGCGCCACTCCGTAGGACAGGGTTGAGCCTATCATGCCCCTTTCATCGCGCGCCGGCTCGTGACTGCCCAGACCCTCTCGCCGGACGTTCGCCTCAGCCCTCCAGGCTTCGGCTCTCTGCATGTCCGCTTCGCTTCGCCATCCATGGCTGCGCTCGCTCCCATAGCCCGCTCGAGGGCATGGGCAGC
>JBJSZP010000048.1:0-1239 GCA_046090365.1 Planctomycetia bacterium | reverse complement strand
GTCCGGGACGAGCCCCGAATGGAAGAGCCCGATCGAGTGGCCGAAGCCGCGGGTCGTCGATCCCGGGCCAGCCCCGCAGGCCCCCGCCCCGATCCCCTCCGATGCGATCGTGCTCTTCGCCGGCAAGGATCTCTCCTCCTGGTCGAACGGCGACAACTGGCGGGTGGCCGACGGCGTGGCCACGGTCGGCAAAGGGGACATTCGCACGAAGCAGGGCTTCGGCGACTGCCAGTTGCACGTCGAGTTTCGCACCGCGGCCGACACCTCGGGCGAGGGGCAGCAGCGAGGCAACTCGGGCGTGTTCTTCATGGACAAATACGAGATCCAGATCCTCGACTCGTTCCAGGACGGCACCGACAAGCCCGTCACCTACTTCGACGGCCAGTGCGGCGCCCTCTACAAGCAGCAGCCGCCGGCGGTGAACGCCTGCCGCAAACCGGGCGAGTGGCAATGCTTCGACATCCTCTTCACGCGGCCCCGCTTCAAGCCGGACGGATCGCTGGCCACGCCCGGGCGGATCAGCGTGCTCCACAACGGCGTCGCGATCCACTCCGACACGGTCATCAAAGGCGAAACGTTCTTCCACGCCCCGCCGAGCTACACGGCCCACGCCGACGCCCTGCCGATCCGCCTCCAGGACCATGGCAGCCCAGTGCAGTTCCGCTCGATCTGGGTCCGCCCCTTCGAGCCCCTCATGCCCACGCCAAAGTAGGACAGGCGTTGTCTGTCTCCTCTTCGCGCCCAATCCGGCTCGGGATTGCCCCCACCACCTCGCCGGACGCTCACTGCGCCACGACCAATCCGCCTGCGGCGGATCGGTGCCCGGGGCTTCGTTCGCTCGGAGTCACAGGCGCTGCGCCATCCATGGCTCCGCTGGTGACTCACGCCGGCTCAATGGTAGGGGCAACCCCTCGCCTCCCCCTTTCCAGTTGAGGAGGCTTCGGGCTCCCCGTGTCCTGGAGCAGGCGTATGCAGGCAAGCGCAGCCATGGATGGCGCAGCGCAGCCGGAGTCGAGTGAACGGAGGCCTGGAGGGCCGCAGTGAACGTCCGGCGATGGGAGAGGGGGGGCCCGAAGCCGGAACGCCTGCGTTGAGGCATGACAGGCTGAAGCCTGCCCTACATGCGGGGCTGGAGGACGATGGCGGCCAGCGGGGGCAGGGAGAGCGCGAGGCTGCACTCGCGGCCGTGGTGCGGCACGTCGACGGCCAGGAGGCCGCCGGCGTTACCGAGGTTGCTCC
>JBJSZP010000047.1:0-4561 GCA_046090365.1 Planctomycetia bacterium | reverse complement strand
GAATTCGGGCCCATGTGCGTGCGACCCGGTTCGCCCGGGTGATCGGATCCTTGAACCACTCCGCGCCGTGCGTATGGTCGGCATGCGAGGTGCCGAGGCTGTCGGATGTTTCGAATGCAACGTACACCTTCGACCGCGCCGCCATCTTGTTCATGTTGGTGATCGCACCCGTGTCGCCGCGAACGCATACGTAGGAGTTCATGACATAACTCGTGAGCTTGTTCCTGAGCCGCCCCGGACCATTTGGGTCGTCGGGGCAAATGCGGATTGCATCGACGTCTTCCATGAACGGTGCGATCGTATAGATCCAGGCCCGCTGCTCTTCGCCAACTGCCGTGTCATGCGTGGAGAGCGGCATGTTACCGCGATGGGCATCCGCAAACTGCATGATCGCGAGCCCGACTTGCCGCATGTTGCTCGAGCACTGCGTGCGGCGGGCCACGGCACGGGCCGACTGCACGGCCGGCAGCAGCAGGCCGACGAGAACGCCAATGATGGCGATCACGACGAGAAGTTCGACGAGGGTGAAGGCGGCGCGAGCCATGGGCTTGGTTCGTATGTGCAACTTCATTGCAATAGTACTCCGATTGCGTTTGTCGTCAAGCCCTGTTTTTGCAACGCTTTTGCATCAGATTACCTCGCCGGCAGCACGGGTCAACCAATCGGTAGCCCCTCCGCCGGCGGGGCGGAGGCCGGCCCCAGCCAGGACAGGCCGTCGGGTAAGGTATCGCCCATGGCAGGCAACCTCCTCCTCGTGCTCGGCGACCAGCTCGACCGCTCGGGTAGCGGCTTCGACGGGTTCGACCGCTCCCGCGACCGCGTGTGGATGGCCGAGGTGGCCGAGGAATCGACCCACGTCTGGACGCACAAAGCCCGGATCGCCGTGTTTCTCGCCGGGATGCGGCACTTCCGCGACCGCCTGCAGGCCGAGGGGATCGAGGTCGACTACCGGGAACTGCCCCCGGCACCCGCGGCCAAGGAGCCCGCGTCGCTGGCCGATGCGCTCGCGGCGAGCCTGGCGGCCGCCCGCAAGGCAGGCCGGTTGCCCGACCGTCTCGTCGTGGTGGAGCCAGGCGAGTGGCGCGTGCAGGAGTCACTCACGGCCGCTGCCGCCACGGCGGGGATCCCACTCGAGATCCGAACCGACCGGCATTTCTTTTCATCGCGTGCCGACTTCGCCGCCCACGCAGCGGGCCGCAAGCAGCTGCGGCTCGAATATTTCTACCGACCCCTCCGCGAAAAGTTCCGCGTGCTCATGGACGACGGCGAGCCTGCCGGCGGCCAGTGGAACTTCGATGCCGAGAACCGCGGCGCGTTTCCCAAGACCGGCCCCGGCAAGCTTCCCGCTCCAAAACGATTCGCGCCCGACGCCGTGACGCGGGGCGTGCTCGATCTCGTCACCAAACGCTTCGCCACGCATCCCGGCAGCCTCGACGATTTCGATTGGCCCGTCACGCCCGACGATGCCCGGGCCGCCCTCGACGATTTTCTCGCCCACCGGCTCGCAAACTTTGGCCGCTATCAGGATGCGATCTGGACGGGCGAGCCCTGGCTCTACCACGCCCGGCTTTCGCAGGCCCTCAACATGAAATTGATCGATCCGCGCGACGTCGTGGCCGCCGCGGAAAAGGCTTGGCGCAAAGGGAAAGCGCCGCTCGAGGCCGCGGAGGGATTCATCCGCCAGGTGATCGGCTGGCGGGAATATGTCCGGGGCGTCTACTGGCACTTCATGCCCGAATACGAGCGGCGCAACGCCCTCGGGGCCGACGGCGACCTGCCGGGCTTCTATTGGACGGCTGCCACGGAGATGAACTGCCTGCGTGACGCGCTCTCCCAAACGCTCCGCTTCGGCTACGCCCACCACATCCAGCGGCTGATGGTGACGGGGCTGTTCGCGATGCTCATGGGCGTGAGGCCCGAAGAGGTGCACCGCTGGTATCTCGCCGTCTACGTCGACGCCGTGGAGTGGGTGGAGCTCCCCAACACGCTCGGCATGAGCCAGTTCGCCGACGGCGGCGTGATGGCCTCGAAGCCCTACTGTGCGACCGGCGCCTATATCGACCGGATGAGCAACGCCTGCAAGGGCTGCCGCTACAAGCCGACGGTCGCAACCGGCCCCGAAGCCTGCCCGTTCACCACGCTGTACTGGGACTTCCTCGCCCGCCACGAAAAGCTCCTGCGGAAGAACCAGCGGATGACGATGCAGCTCAAGAACCTCGACCGCAAGCCGGCCGCCGACCTCAAGGCGATCCGCCGGCAGGCCGACGCCTTTCGCGACCGCGTGTCCTAGGGCGATCACGCTGCCCGCTTCATCCACTCGCGGACGATCGCGCGTCTCAGTTTCGTGACCGGCCGGGTGGCGTCGAGCAACGTGGACTCGTTCACGAGCACCCGCCAGGGCACCGTCGTCGTCCGGCGGCCACCCATGCGCCGCCGGACGTCGGCCGTCGCCTCGTCGTCGAGCAGCCTTGCAGTCACTTCGAGCGCTCCGGCCACAGCCGTCGCCACGCCGTGCCTCGCGGCCGCTTCCGCAAGCCAATCGACGTCAACCGGGCCCGCAACGCCCCGGCAAATCTGGCGGATGTCGCAGAGCTGCTGCAGGCGGTCAAATCGGTGGCCGAGCGCCGCATGCACCGCCGCGACGAGGAGCATCCCCGCAGGACTTGTCCGCAGAATGCCGGTTCCCGCGCGACTCGTGGCAGGCGCCCAGGGAAACGCCTCGTAGGGCAGCGAACTGTGGTGGCGCTGCGTCGGGCTGTTGATGAGATTCCAATGCAGATCGACCCGCACGAGCGGCCGATCGGGGCCGTCCCAGGTTCTCTCGCCATACCCCCCCGCATGCCTGCCGCACCCGGCCTCGCGGAAGCCGAGCGCGGCCATCACGTCCGCCGCCACCGGCATCTGCTCCTGCGGCAGGAGCAGGTCGATGTCGCGAAACGGCCGTAATGACGAAGGCGCATAGAGCCGATCGGCAAAATCCTCCCCCTTCACAAGCCCCGCCGTCACACCCGCATCGGCCAACGCCCTGACGATCGTCGCGGCCCGCTGCCGCAGAAAAAGGGCGTGCGCAACGAGGTCGAACCAGCGGTCGCGGGCGGCGGCTCGCGCCGTTTCCACGGCCGCGGGATCGCAACCTGGCGATTCACGCACGATCCGGCCGCGGCCGTCGGCAGTTTCGATCCGCCGGATATTGTCGAGCACCGCCCCGGTGACGGCATGCTCGTCGGCCAACTGCAACAGCCGCTTCAGCCCGGCTTGATCGAGCTGCCGCGCCGGCAGCCCGCTGCAGCCCTCGGGATCGCAGAGCCGCATCAACCACGCATTGATGGGATCGGAAGTCATGCGCGGCGACGGTCCGTCACAGGCAGAGTTGTTCGGCGAGCACTGCACCAATTCGTTCGAGCCGGGGGCCGACGCTCAGGGAATACGCGGGGGTCGTCCTGACAAAGTGCGCCAACGTCTCGAACGATCGACGCGCCGCTACGTCGGTGCCGCCCTCCATCGGCTGCACGTTTTCCTCCGCGATGTGCAGGAGCGCCGCGGCGCGGTCAAGCGACGCCAGCCGATGACCGACGGGATTCGGCGGTTCGAGGCAGACGACGGCGGCCGCCGGCGCCGGCGCGGGAACGCCTTGGCAGACCCGCGTGCCCAATTCATCGAGCGGCAGCGCAAACGTCTCCGGCACGGTGGTAGGAACGAGTGGCAGTTCCGCAAGCCAGGGCAGGAGTGCGAGCGTCGGCCGACGGACGTTGCAGAACCGTGGAAAACCCCAGGCGTGCAGCCCGTCCGACGTCCGCGTGACGACGGCGATGTCGTCCCCCATGAGCCGCCACCCCGCGCCCGTCATCGCCAGGGCGGTGGTGCTCTTGCCGGTGCCACTCTTGGCCACGAGCAGCACCGTGCGGCGGCCCGCACCGCTGGCCCGCTCGAGGCAGGCCGCATGCACGAGGCAGTGCCCCGCGGCGATCAATCCGTCGGAGAGGATCGCCGGGAGAAAATAATGCACCGTATGCGGCTGGGCATCGGGCAGAAGAGCGATTGATAACTGGCGGCGCAGCACGTCGACGTGAAGCGTTCCGACACCGGCAATGTCGCAGCGGCGGCGGCCGGCCGCCGCCGCCCGCTCATGGCGCGAAGCAATCGCCAGCAGCGCGGAAGCCCGGGCATGACGTGGCCGTGGAATTGTCGCTTGCGGGAAGTTGATCGTAGAGTACGGTGATGAGCCCCGCCTGTCAGGCATGACGATCAGCACGACAGCGCCGAGGCGGGCTCGGATCCAATCATGTCACACCCATCCACACTCCTCGCCACCGGCATCGACGACTACCTCGCCCAGCACGAGCGCAAGGAGCTCCTCCGGTTCATCACCTGCGGGAGCGTCGACGACGGCAAGAGCACGCTCATCGGGCGGCTGTTCTATGAGTCGAAGATGATCTACGAGGACCAGCTGGCCGCCATCAAGAAAGACTCCACCCGCTACGGCACGACGGGCGAGGAGGTCGATCTCGCGCTCTTCACCGACGGCCTCGAAGACGAGCGGCAGCAGGGGATCACGATCGAC
>JBJSZP010000046.1:0-2090 GCA_046090365.1 Planctomycetia bacterium | reverse complement strand
GACCGGCGGCTCGCGTACGCGATGCTGTCGCTGCCTGCGGTCGGCGAGCGGCCGGTGGGGATCATGGCCGCGGTGGTCGCGGTGTCGGTGGTGATCAGCGCATTCATCTCGAATACCGTGACGGCGGCGATGATGCTCGCGATCGTGTCGGGGATCCTCGCGGCCATCGACGAGGCGGCCGACCGATCGGGGGCGCGGCCACAGGCGGCGTTTGCGACGGGGCTCCATCTGTGCATCGCGTTCGGGGCGTCGATCGGCGGGCTCGCCACGCCGATCGGCACGCCCACCAACCTGATCGGTCTGGGATTCATCCGCGAGCAGACGGGGGTGGCCATCTCGTTTCCGGGGTGGTGCGCGATCAGCCTGCCGATCGTGGCGGTGATGGCCGCGTTTCTCGTCGCGGCCATGGCGAGGATGTTTCCGGCGGGCGTGGAGCGGCTCGTGGGCGTGCAGGCGTTCGTGCGCTCGGAGCGGACCCGGCTCGGCCCCTGGACGGTGGGGCAGCGATCGACGGCGATCGCGTTTGGGATGACCGTCGCGATGTGGGTGTTGCCGGGGCTGTGTCTCGTGGCCCTGGGGCCGGATCACCCGCTGAATCAATGGCTCCGCGACCGGCTGCCGGAGGGGGTGGCCGCGGTGATCGGCGCGATCCTGCTCTTCATCCTGCCCGGCGATCGTGGCCCCGGCGGCCGGAGGCCGCGGGCGCTGGTCTGGAGCCAGACCCGCATCGACTGGGACATCGTGCTGCTCTACGGCGGCGGGCTCGCGCTCGGCGAACTCTGCTTTTCAACCGGCCTGGCCGCGGCGGTGGGCCGGTCGATCACGGGCCTGATCCCGCAGGGGGGCGGGGCGGCGGCTGCGCTCGTGGCGGTGGCGGCGATCGTGGCCGTGGTCACGAGCGAGTTCACGAGCAACGTGGCCAGCGCCACGATGGTGGTGCCGATCGTGATCGCCATGGGGCAGGCGATCGGCGTCGATCCCCTGCCGGCAGCCCTCGCTGCCACCTTCGCCGCGAGCCTCGGCTTCATGATGCCGGTGAGCACGCCCTGCAACGCACTCGTCTACGGCTCGGGCCGCGTGCCGCTCAAGGCCATGATGGCGGGCGGCGCGGTCATCGACGTGGCTGGCACGCTCGTCGTCACGGCGGCCATGCTGATCGCGGGGCGGCTGTGGCTCGCTCCGTGAGCCAGCGCGATCAGAATCCTCCCTCGATGACCGCGCCGCACTGGTGGCAGCGGGGCAGCGCCGGCGGCGGGGGCGTCGGCATGGAGCCCTCCGCCAGCAGGCCGTGCAGCCGCGGGAAGCAGGGGGGCAGCGTCATGCAGTGCGCCCGGGCGTAGGCCCGCAGGTGCAGCTGGCCGCAGGGGTTGGCGTGGAACAACCTCTTACCGCCGCTGTGGCACTCCGGGCCGCAGGCCGGGCCCTGCACGTTGCCATGCCATGGCGGCCGCTGCACGTCGCGGCAGCCACAGCCGGCGGCGCCCGGCTCCATCGTGCCCTCCAGGGCTGCGGCCCCGGAGTCGTCGGTGACGACGATCGTGTCGGCGGCCTCCGCCCGGGTGGACAGGCAGAGCGGCAGGGCGACGGCGACGAGTCCGAGGGTGGCGAGCAGCAAACGCATGGGTGGCGACTTCCTCACTTTCGGGGTGGCACGACACAGCGCCGACGCCCGAACTGGTCTTCGACGGATGGAGTGTGCGGCGCTCACCGCCCGCGTGAGATGGTGGAAAGATGCGGGTCGTAGCGATGGCAGTGCCATGCTCACGCTGGCGTTCCTATGATGGCGGCATGCCCCGTGTCGAACTCCGCTCCGCTGCCACCGCCCCCCTCCTCGTCGAGGTGCGCCCGACGGCGCTCGTTGCCGAGCTCGCCGGCCCGCCCGGAGCGACTGGCCCCGAGGCCGAGCGGCTCGTCGCCGCCGCGCTGTCGTCCCCGCTCGATTGCCCGCCGCTGGCGGCCCATGCCGTGCCCGGCGACCGCGTCGTGATCGCCGTGACGGGCGGCCTCCCCCAGGCCGGCCACGTGGTGGCCGCGGTGAGGGCCCAACTGACTGCCGCAGGCATCGCGGCAGATGCCATTTCGATCCTCCA
>JBJSZP010000045.1:0-3893 GCA_046090365.1 Planctomycetia bacterium | reverse complement strand
CTGCTCGTGCGGTTGACGTGCTGGCCGCCCGGGCCGCTCGAGCGGACGAACTGCCAGTCGAGGGCCGCGGCCGGGATCACGACCCGCCCCACACGAACCTCTTTTTCGGTTGCCATACGGGTGTACTCGGCGATGCGATTGCGCGATGATACGGCAGCGGTGCAGACCCCGTCGCTTCCGCTCCGGGCTTTTTGGGGTCCGATGGGCGTCAGGCCCGGAACCAGCCTCCGCGACCGAGCTCCACACGACGTGGTTTGTCAAAATTCAATTCCCTGCCCACGGGTCGCCATGAGTATACGAACGTTGCTTTTCGTCGCAGTGACGTGCTCAGCGTTCGGGGCGCTGGCTGCCGATCTGCCCGATCTCGCGACCCGCCCCGGCGAGGATTGGGGGGCGTTTCTCGGGCCGACAGGCAACGGCCGGAGCGCTGCCACCGGCATCGCCACGCCCTGGCCCGCGGCGGGGCCGAGAGTGGTGTGGCATGCGTCGATCGGCGAGGGCTACTGCGCCCCGGCCGTGGCGCGGGGCCGGCTCGTGATCTTCGACCGTGTGGGCGAGTCGATGCGCACGCGACTCCTCGAGGCGGAGACGGGCCGCCCGCTCTGGGAGCAGTCGTATGCGAGCAACTACCGCGATACGTTCGGCTACGACGGCGGCCCGCGGGCGGCGCCGGTGATCCACGGCGACCGCGTGCTCACGTTCGGCCCCGAAGGGCGGCTCGAATGTCGGTCGCTCGCGGACGGCACGAGCCTGTGGCACGTCGACACGTCGGCCGACTACCACGTGGTGCAGAATTTTTTCGGCGTCGGTGCGGCGCCGCTCGTGGTCGCGATCGAGGGTGGCGAGATCGTCGTGGTGCAGGTTGGGGGCAGCCGGCCGGGGTCGGCGCCTCCGGCGCCCGAGCGGCTCGATCTCGTGAAGGGGCTCGACAGCGGCCTGGTGGCGTTCGACCTGGCCACCGGCCGCGAGCGTTGGCGGGCGTCGGCCCAACTGGCGAGCTACGCCGCGCCCGTGCTGGCCATGATCAAGGGCAAGCAGCGGATCGTGGCCTGGATGCGCGACGACCTGCTCGTGGTGGATCCCGAAACAGGCGGCGTGGTGGCCGAGTTTCGCTGGCGGGCCGACGAACTGTTTAGCGCCATCGCGGCGAGCCCCGTGGTGGTGAACGACCAGGTGCTGCTTTCCGAGTGTTATGGTCCCGGGAGCGTGCTGCTCGATCTGGCCGGCGGCGATCCCCGCGTGGTGCGGCGCGACCGGAATCCGCGGCCGCGGACGGCGCTCATGGCCCACTGGGCCACGCCGGTGTTTCACGAGGGGCACGTGTATGGCTCGAGCGGGCGGAATGCCGGCGACGCGCTCGTGGCCTGCGTGGAGTGGGAGACGGGGGCCGTGAAGTGGATCGAGCCGGGCCTCGGCCGCGCGAGCCTCGTGCTCGTCGACGGGCATCTCGTGGTGCTCGGCGAGTTTGGCGATCTCGTGCTCGCGCGGGCCACGCCCGAGGCCTTCGCCGTGGTGTCCCGCGCACGGCTCGTGGCCGATGACAGCACGCCGTTGCTAGCACCGCCCTGCTGGGCGGCGCCGGTCGTGGCCCGGGGGCTGCTGTTCGTGCGCGGCGCGGGGCGGATCGCGTGCGTCGATCTGCTCGCCGAATGACGCGTCGGAAAAACGGCGCGCAATTTTGGCAAGCGGCACATGCGTACAGCGGCGCATGTCGGCGGTGAACTTCGTCTGGACAGTCGGCGCGCGGGCGTTCCATACTCCGCGGCGTTCGAGGCGGATCCGACAGACGAGGCCGATGCGGCCGCCCTTCGCAGGAGACCGTTCGATCCATGGTGCATGCTGCGATCAGTGAACTCACGATGTTCCGCTGGGATCTCGCCGCGGAGGCCGACTGCCTCGTGCGGCACGGCTTCCAGGCGATCTCGCTGTGGCGCACGAAGCTTTCCGACATCGGCGTGGAGGCGGCCCGGTCGCTGCTCCAGCAGGCGGGGCTCGGCGTGTCGAGCCTGCAGTGGGCGGGCGGCTTCACCGGCGGCGACGGCCGGTCGTTCGGCGAGTCGGTGGATGACGCCCTCGAGGCGGTCGACGCCGCCGCGGAGCTCGGGGCCGACGTGCTCGTGGTCCACAGCGGCTGCCGCGGCGGGCACACCCGCAGCCATGCCCGCAGGCTGCTCGCCGACGCGCTCGACGTGATCGCTCCCGAGGCGTTCTCCCGGGGCGTGACGCTCGCCCTCAAGCCGATGCATCCCGCCGTGGCCGCCGGCGGCAGTTTCCTCACCAGCCCCGCCGAGGCTGCCGCATGGGTGGAGCGGTTCGATCATCCGGGCGTGCGGATCGCCCTCGACCTGTGGCACTTCGGGCACGACCGCGGGCTGTTCGGCGAGATCGGCCGCCTCGTGCCGCTCACGGCGCTCGTGCAGGTAGCAGATGGCCGCGGGGCGCCCGTGGCCGACTCCGAGCGGCTGCCGCCCGGGCGGGGCACGCATCCGCTCTCTGCGCTTGTCGCGGCCCTCGTGGAGCACGGTTACGGTGGGGCGTTCGAGATGGCCCCCGTCGGCGAGGCCGTCGAAGCGCTCGGCTACGACGAAGTGCTCCGCCAGGCCAGCCTCACCGCCGCAGCGTGGAACCGCCTCGTCCGCGTGCCTGCGTAGGACAGTCGGGACGGCTGCCCTACTTCGGCAGCCGCAGGTCCCAGGCTTCGAGCCAGTCGGTCTCGAACGGCTCCATGCCGAAGTCGTCGCGGAGCCGCTCGTCAAAGTCGTCCATGTGGGCGGCGCCGTAGAAGATCGCGATCCGCCGCCTGCCGCGGCCGATCTGGTCGCGGAGCACGTCGAGGGCCGCTGCGTTGCGGTCGGTGATCAGCGACGAGCCCTCCTCGCCGCCGAAGGCCGCCGTGAGCACCTCCATGTCGGTGAACTGCTCCGCCATGATCCGCCGCAGCCGCACCTCGCGGTCGGCCCCGAACAAGAGGCCAAACAGGTCGCCGAAGCCGACGTCGCTCCCGCCCTTGCGGGCATCCCGCTCGGCCCGGGTCGCGCCCTCCCGCATCAGTTTCAGGAACATGCTCCACCACGATTCGCCCCGCTTCGCCATCGCCGCCTCGAATTCCTTCGGCGAGAGGTCGGCGTGGACGAAGTTCCGGGCGCCGTAGTCGATCTGCTCCAGCTGGAATTCGAGCCCGAGCATCTTCGTGAGGCCCTGCTGCGCGGAGCCGATCGCCCCGGCCGGCTTCCGGCCGGGCTTGGGCACGCGGGCGTTGTCGGGGGCCACGAGTTCGTAGAGCACGGCGTCATAGCCACGGAACACGCGATCGAGCGTGTCGTAGTAGGCCTTCCCGCCGAGGTGCACCGCGCCCACGAGATCGACCTCCACCGGCTCGCGCCGGCCGGCCCGGGCGGCCGCCTCGGGCGTCTCGCGGTAGCGCACGATCGAAGTGTCGAGCGACACGGGGCTCCCCGCGTCGTCGCGCACGAGCCTTAAGAAAGCCACCTCTTCCGCAGCGGCCGGTTCGGCGGCGGTGGCCATCGGCCAAGCCGGCCCCAGCAGGGCGATCGTGGCAATCCGGGCAAGCAGCGGGAGCGACGGGTTCGAGGCGGGCGACGTGCCGAGGCGGGGCATGGAGGCGGCTCCGGAAGGCGATCCAGGAAGTCATTTGCAGGATACCCGACTTCTCCCCGACTGCCAGGATTTTCCAGCCTGATGAAAAAAGCCCGCTCAGGCGTCAGGGTCTGCCAAGTTTCGTCAACTCGGCCGACCGACACGACCGATACGAGACGAGCAATCCGCATGTGCGGAAAACCGGCTCCTGCTCCCCAGGACTACAGCGATGGCCACGAACCAGAGTTTCCGACGGCTCGAGAGACTGATCCTGACGCTCGCGGTCGCGTGTGCGA
>JBJSZP010000044.1:0-16606 GCA_046090365.1 Planctomycetia bacterium | reverse complement strand
GCCTCTCCTGGCTCCACGACGAACCCGACCTACGCCGCCTCGCTGCGGCCCTCGCCACGCATGCCCGCTGAACCATCCGCTTGGTGCGTGATCGGCGCCGGCCCATCGGGCCTCACGGCGCTCAAGAACCTGCGCGGCTGTGGTATCCCGGCCGAATGCCTCGAGCAAGAAGAGGGCATCGGTGGCAATTGGCGGTTTGGCTCACCGTCGTCGCGGGTATTCGCCTCGACGCGGCTCATCAGCTCGCGGCGGCTCACCGAATTCGTCGACTATCCGATGCCGCGGTCGTGGCCCGCCTATCCCGATCACGCCCAGTGCCTGGCCTACCTCGAAGGCTACGCCCGCCACTTCGGCCTGCTGTCACACATCCGCTTCCAGACCGCCGTCGCGCGGGTCGAACGGCCGGAGGGGGGCGGCCCCGGGTGGATCGTGACGACGGCCGACGGCACGTCGACACGGTATGCGGGCGTTGTGATCGCCTCGGGGCACAACCGCGAGCCGTGCTGGCCCGACATCCCCGGCACGTTCTCGGGCCACCTGCTCCACGCAGCCGATTACAAGTCGCCCACGCAGCCGGTCGCGCTCGCTGGGAAGCGGGTGCTCGTGATCGGCGGCGGCAATTCGGGCTGCGACATCGCCGTCGAGGTGTCGCGGTACGCCGCCCGCACGGTGCACTCGACCCGGCGCGGCTACCACATCGTGCCCCGGTTCATCCTAGGCCGCCCGGCCGACGTGCGCGGGGAGCGGCTGCTCGCGATGGGCGCCCCGCTCTGGCTGCGGCGGCTCGTGAGCCTGCGGATGATCGACCGCACCGTCGGCCTCCCCTGGCGGCATGGGCTCCAGCGGCCCGACCACCGGCTCTTCGAGACGCACCCGATCGTCAACGACGAACTCTACGCCCGCGTCCGCTCGGGCGCCCTCGAGCCGGCCAGCGACGTGGCGGCATTCGCCGGAACGGAGGTCGAATTCAAGGACGGCCGCCGGGCCGCATTCGATGTCGTGATCTGCGCGACGGGCTACCGGATCGAGCATCCCTTCATCGCCGACGAGCATCTCGCGGCCCACGGCGGCCGCCTGGAACTGTTTTTGAACCTCCTCCATCCCGTGCACGACGACATCGCCGTCGTCGGCCTGATCCAGCCCGACAGCGGTCAGTGGGGGATCACCGACGTGCAGAGCCAGCTCGTGGCGCGGATGGCCCTCGCTACGCGGGGTGCGCCGCGGGCCGCCGCCTGGCTCTACCGTCAGCGGCAGCGACCGCCGCGGCCGGGCCCGATCCACTACGTCGCCTCGCCGCGGCACCGGCTCGAGGTGGAGCATTTTTCGTATCGGCGCCGGCTCGAGCGGCTGGTGCGCGGGATGGACCGCCGCCTCGTCACGGAGCTTGCGCGGGCGCCGGGGCCTGCGGCTGCGGATTGCCGAAGAGTTCCTCGAGCCCGCGGCCGAGCCCGTCTCTGAGCACCGCCTCGGCCGTGTTCTCCACGATCCGGCCCACGACCTGGTCGATGGCCCGGGCGTCGAACTGGGGCCGGCTCACCGTGCCCTTGAGCGGGATCACAAGCGGCGTGCGCAGAAGTTGGCCGATGACCGGCGTCGAGCCGGCGATGTCGCCGCGAAACGACACCTCGACGGTCGCTGCGAGCGTGCCGTCGCCGCCGACGCTTCCCGCCGACCGCACCACGAACTGCCCCATCTCGAGCGCGAGGCCCTCATGCCACAGCCGCCGTTCGGCCAGCCGCATCTGCACCGGCTCCGGCCGCACTCGCAGGAGCACCACCTTGTCGCCGAAGGCGAACCGCGGATCGACGAGCGTCTGCAGTTTCACGAGCAGCGTGGCGAGCGGCCCGAGGTGCGGGCCCGGCGTGACCTCCGTGTTCTCGAAGATCAGCTGGCCGGCAAGCTCGCCTCCGAACGGATCGCCGAGCGGCACCCGCGCCCCCGACACGTCGATGCTCACGACGCCCTGCGTGCGGGTCGAGCGGCCGACGAGCGGCGTCACCCACGAGATCCACTCCTCGCAAAATCTTCCCGAGAGCGGCACGCGGTCCACCACGCGGCCCGGGGGCACCACGAGTTCGCCGGGGAGCGGCACGAGCCTGATCCAGGGCGCGCCGCGGATCCGGCCGCCCGCGGCGGCGAGATCGAAAGGCCCGAACGTGAGTTGTCCCTCGAAGAGCCGCACATCCATCGCGCCGGCATCGAGCTGAAAGCCGTCGATGTCGGCGGCGGCCCAGGTGGCGCTCGTCTCGGCTGAGAGGCTGCGGAGCCACGCCGCGGAGCCGCGCGGCTGCGAGGCGACCGGCAGCGTCACGGGCTCGAGCCGCGGCGCCTGCGCCCCACCGTCGCGGCCGCGGATCGTCGACAGCCAATCGCCCGGCAGGGGCACCTCTCCGGCGCGATCGGCGGCCGTCGGCCGCCGGGAGTCGCGGCCGGCCACGGCGAGAGGCGGCTCGGGCACGAGCGCCTGCACGAGTGCGTCGAGCGGGGCCCGCACCACCACCGGGCGGGCACCGGTGCCGGCGAGCCGCACGCGTCCACCCGTCCAGGGCACGAGTAGCCGCGACACGAGATCCCAGTCGTAGCTCGCCGTGCCCGCGAGCGTCACCAGCCGGCGGGTGGCCGGCTCTTCCACGCTGCCAGCCGTGGCGAACGCGAACGTCGCCGAGTCGAGCGTGCACCGGTCGATCACGAGCCGCTCGCCGGTGGGCGGCCGGGTGACCTCGAGAAGGACGCGGGCCCGCTGCTCGGCCCAGAGCGGCTCGGGGCCGCCCGCTGGACGGCCGCGGGCGAGCGTGAGCTGGTTGCCAGTCGCCTCCACGAGCAGGTTCGGACCGGCGGGCGTGTCGATCACCTCGAGCGTACCCCAGGCGCGTCCTCCGGCGGGCCATTGCTCCGCCGTATCGTGCGGCAGAAGCCACTTCTCGAGCCGGGCCACGTCGGCCTGCCATTGCACCCTCCCGCGCACCCGTTCGATGAGGTCGCGGGTCGACGCGGCCTGCCGTACGGCGAAGCCACCCGTGCGGAGCGACACCGTCGCCGTGAGGATCTCCGCGGAGGAGACCGAGATCTCGCCGCGGGTCGGGTCGAGCGTGCCGGCGCCGCTGGCGACGAGCCGCGGCTCGGCGATCCGCCGTCCGGCGCCCGCGGCGGTGAGCTTTTCGACTTCGGCGCCGGCCCGCGTCACCTGCCAGCCTTCCTCCCGCAGCGCAAGGGCCGCCGACGCCTTGAGCCGCCCTCCGAGGCTCCACCCTTCAGGGCCTGCGACGAGCGTGACGAGCCTCGCCTGCCAGTGGGCGAGGTCGCCCGCGACCGCGACGTCGGCGGCCACTCCATCCGCCTGCGGCGCCGGCTGGAGGACGCGGCCGCCCGCCCCCGGCCAGAACGCGGCGAGGTTCACAAGCGCCCCTCCCGTCTGCGTGAGTTCGAGCCGATCGTCGCCCGCCCGCAGCACGCCGCGGCAGGCGTCCACCACGAGCCCGCCCGCTACGGCGCTGCCGCTGCCCTCGGCCTCGAGCACGATCTCCTCGTCCCGCCACTCGGGCCGGCCGGGCACCAGGCAGGCGAACTGCGCGAGACTCGCCGAGAGCCGGGCCGTTGAGCCGCCGGCCGCGTCGGTCGCCTCGAGGTCGAGCCGCCCGCGGGCGGTGCCCGCGAGCTTCGTGCCGGCGACGTCGATCACCTCGGCCGCCTCGGCGGCGAGCCGTTCGAGATCCACCGTCCACTGGATGGCGAGCTTCTCCGCGTCTCCGGTCGCCGACAGCTCGACGGCGCTCGATGCGATCCGTCCCTCCTCGATCCGCAGCCCGCTCTGCCCGCCCGGGGAGCGCCGGCCGCGCAGCCAGGCCGTGAAGGGCTCGCTCCAGCGGAGCTGCCGTTCTCCCTGCGTGGCGGCGAGATCGCGGGCCGAGGCGCGCACTTCGAACACCCGGTCGGCCCCGTCGCCGTGCCCGGAGGCCATGAACTGGAGCTGCCCGGCTGTCACCTCGACATCCTCGCGCACCCTGAGGCCGCCGGGGAGCGCGCGGGCCGCGGCCGTGAGGTCGACATCGGCCGCCACCGCGAAGTCGCCGGCCAGGAGGGCGTCGCCCCACTGCCATGCCCCGCCCTGCGGCAGGCCGATCCTCCCCGAGGCCTCGGCCTGGAAGAGCGGCGACGACGCCTTGAGCGTGCGGATCGAGACGGAGGCCCCGTCGAAGGCGATGTCGAGGGGCACCTCGCAGTGGTCGATGACGCACATCTCTGAGAGCGTATCGGCGGCGCAGAGAGCGAACTGGCGCACGCCCACCGTGCCGGCGGCCTGCCAGGCCGAGCCCGGGTGGCCGGCCGCCGGGTCGAGCGGCATCCCGATGTCGAGCCGCACGTCGGCGAGCCCGTCGGCGAGGTAGGGCGTGCCGAACCGCGTGGCCCACACGCTCGAGATGCCAAGCGGCACCCGCGTGCCCGCCACCACGAGCGGCCGCGAGCCGTCTCGTGCTGCGGGGGAAGGCGCGGAGATCGTCCAGCCGCCGTCGCGGGCCAGGGCCGCAGCTGCGGCGGCGGCGATCGTCGCGCGGTCGAGCCGGGCGGGCCGCCCGGTCTCTTCCGGAGCCGGGCCGGAAGCGCCGGCGCGATCGCGGAGCGGCTCCCCGGCGTGCAGCACGCGGCCGGAGACGGTCCATCCCGGCACGGCCTCGCCATCCACCACGCGGCCCGCCAGCGCGACGTCGGCCACCCGCCAGGCGTCGCGCCGGGACGCATCGACCAGCTCCACGACGCCGTCGAGCACTTCGAGTTCGAACGACACGCCGGGCCCGGCGGACCCGCCGAGCGTCGCGAGCCAGGGGGCGAGGATGTCTTCGAGCGTGCTCCCGCCGGGCCGCACCTCCACGAACGCGTCGCCGCCGACGAGCCGCACGGTGCCGAGGTCGCGGGGATCGAAGACGAGCCCCGCGATGCCCCGGTCGATCACGACGCGATCCACGGCGACCACGGTGCGGCCCGTCGCATCGGCGAGCGCCACGTCGCGATACTCGATCCCACCGAGCCAGTTCCAGGTGGCCGCCCGGCTCGTCACGCTGCCGGCGATCCCGGCGAAGGCAGCCTGGAGCGGTCGATCGCGGAGCTCGGTGAGCACGAGCACGCGCGGCGCGAGCCAGCCGCACGCGGCAAGGCCTGCGAGCACCGCCAGGGGAACGAACCTGCCGCGCCGCGGCCGGCCATCGCCTCCGTGTCGGGAAGAACGCGCGCTCATGGAGGCGGAGTATAGGCCCCGCCCCCTCCGGCGCTGGAGGTCAGTTGCCGGGCGAAGGCTGCTAAATCCTCCGGTGTGTCGATGTCGCGGAACGACTCCAGGGCCGGGTCGATCGCGACGAGTGCCTCCTCGCCGACGAGATCGATCCGCATCGCCGCATCGTGGCGGAGGCTCGCGACGAGGCCGCGCGGGTCGCGCCTTCCGGAGTTGAGCCAGGCCGCGATCGGCCCGCGGAGCGACCGCCGGATCACGGAGGCGAGCACCTGCGGGTGGCCGGCAACCTCGGGGACGACCCAGTCGGCGCCCGAGGCCAGCGCCCGGGCGACGAGCCAGCGAACCAGGTCCGGTTTCACGCCCGGCGCGTCGCACGACGAGACGAACACGACGGGCTCCTGCTCTGCCGGGCCGATCGCGTCGAGCCCGTCGAGGAGCGCCGCGAGCGGCCCCGAGCCCGGGCGGGAATCGTGGACGATCTCGACCGGCTGTGACAGCGGGGGCAGGGGCCGGCCGGGCGCCGTGACGACGATCGTGCGCGACGTCTGCCCGGCCACGGTCTCCACCACGCGGTCGAGGAGCGTGCGGCCGCCGATCTCGAGCCACTCCTTGCGCACGGGCTGCAGGGGAGCGGTCCTCTCCTGGCCGGCTGGCGCCTCCGTCTGCATCCGCCGCGAGTCGCCGCCGGCGAGCACGATGCCGATCGCAGCGGAAGGCGCGGAAGGATTCACGGAAGCATCACGCGCCCAGGAACCGGGCGATTCGGTCGAGGCCCGCCGTGAGCTTCTCTTCGGCCGCCGCGAACGACATCCGCGCGTGCCCCTCGGCACCGAAGGCACTGCCGGCCACGAGCGCCACGTGCTCCTTCTCGAGCAGGGCCTCGCACCAGGCAGCGCTCGTCGTGATGCCCTCGGTGCCGCGGGCGAGCGCCGCCTTGATGTCAAAGAAGGCGTAGAACGCGCCGCCGATTTCGGGCAGCCGCACGCCGGGGATCGCCGCGAGCCGCTTCGCCACGAGGTCGCGCCGCTTCTGGAAGGCCCGGCACATCTCGGCCACGCACTCCTGCGGGCCCGTGAGCGCCGCCAGCGCCGCATGCTGGCTGATGCTCGAGGGATTGCTCGTCTCCTGGCTCTGGAGGTTGCCGATCGCCTTCGAGAGCGGCTCGGGGCAGATCGTCCAGCCGATCCGCCAGCCGGTCATGGAGTAGGTCTTGCTCACGCCGGCGACGACGACCGTCCGCTCCGCGAGCCCGGGGCGGAGCGTGGGGAATGAGGGTGACCGGCGGCCGTCGAACACGAGCTGGTCGTAGATCTCGTCGGCGATCACGGCGAGGTTGGCCTCGACCGCGACGTCGGCCAGGGCCCCGAGCTCCTCGGGCGTGTAGACCACGCCCGTGGGGTTGCTCGGCGAGCAGAGGAGGAGCATGCGCGTGCGCGGCGTGAGGGCCGCCCGCAACGCCTCCGGCCGGAGCTTGAAATCGTCCTCGATCCGGGTCTCAAGGAGCACGGGCCTGGCACCCGACAGCTTGACGAGCTCGGCGTAGCTCACCCAGTAGGGGGCCGGCACCACCACCTCGTCCCCCTCGTCGAGGAGCGCCATGAAGGCGTTGTGGAGCGAGTGCTTCGCGCCATTGGAGACGACGACCTGGGCCGGCGTCACGGCCAGCCCGGACCGCCGCGAGTAGTCGGCGGCCACGGCCTTGCGGAGGTCGGGAATCCCGGCGGCAGGGGTGTATTTCGTCTTCCCGGCGCGGATCGCGGCCTCGGCCGCGGCGCAGATGTGGGCCGGGGTGGGGAAATCGGGCTCCCCCACCGAGAGGTCGATCACGTCGACGCCGGCGGCGGAGAGCGCCTGGGCGCGGGCGGCCATGGCGAGCGTGGCGGACGGTTCGAGCGCCGCCATGCGGCGCGCCAGATGCAGACTGTTCGCGTGCGGAGTGTGTGGTGTGGCCATGCCCGGGAAGCGGCGGCTCCGTGGTGTGAGAATGTGGGAGAGGTATGATACCACCGCGAAGATCGTTTCCCACCCGCGCTCCCGAGCGCCGCCCCGCCGCCAATCTCCGAGAGCCGCGCCGCATGGCCCATCAACCGCTCGGTCTGTGGATCATCGGAGCCAAGGGGGGCGTGGCGACGACGGTGCTGACGGGGCTCGCGTCGCTCGCGCGGGGCGCGATCCCCACGACCGGCCTCGTCACCGAACTCGATCCGTTCACGCGGCTCGCGCTCGTGCCGTGTGCCGACATCATCGTCGGCGGCCACGACATCCGCCCCGGCCGGCTGGGGGACGAGGCGCGACGGATGTGGGAGGAGAGCCGGGCGATCGATCCGGCGCTGCTCGCCGCGGCGGAGCCACTGTTCGCGGCGGTCGAGCGGCGGCTGCGGCCGGGCACCATCGTGGCCACGGGCGAACGGATCCGGGAGTTCGCCGATCCGGCGGTCGCGGCGCTCGTCGAGACGCCCCGTGCCGCCGTCGCGCGGATCCGGGCCGACATCGAGGCCTTCGCCCGGGCGGAGCAGGTGCGGCATGTCGTCGTCGTGAATCTCGCCTCGACCGAGCCCCCGGCGGCCCGGCCGATTCCCGAGGATTTCCGGGAGCTCGAGCCGCTCCTCGACGACCCCGATCGCTGCCCCCTGCCCGCGAGCAGCCTGTATGCCCTGGCGGCGATCCAGGCCGGGGCGTCGTACGTGAATTTCACGCCGTCG
The DNA here is from genome assembly GCA_046090365.1 of Planctomycetia bacterium. Taxonomy (GTDB): domain Bacteria; phylum Planctomycetota; class Planctomycetia; order Pirellulales; family UBA1268; genus RGVT01. Next base: position 8,680 of record JBJSZP010000044.1, on the reverse strand, counting down.
ACCGGCCTCGCGCCCCGGGCCCTCAAGCGGCTGGCCGAGGACCACGGCACGGCCCATGCCGGCTGCGACGGCAAGACCGGCGAGACGCTCCTCAAGAGCGTGCTCGCCCCGATGTTCGCGGCCCGCAACCTCGACGTCATGAGCTGGGTCGGCCACAACATCTTCGGCAACATGGACGGGAAGGTGCTCGACGATCCGCGAAACAAGGCGGCGAAGGTGAAGAGCAAGGATCACCTCCTGGCGGCGATCCTCGGCTACCCGCCGCAGACCCACGTGTCGATCGAATACATCCAGAGCCTCGGCGACTGGAAGACCGCCTGGGACCACGTCCACTTCCGGGGTTTCCTCGGCACGCCGATGACGTTCCAGTTCATCTGGCAGGGGTGCGACTCGATCCTGGCGGCGCCGCTCGTGATCGACCTCGTGCGACTCGTCGAGCGGGCGCAGCGGGCGGGCGAGCGCGGCGTGCTGAGGTGGTTGGCATGCTTCTTCAAGAGCCCGCTCGACGTCGCCGAGCAGGACTTCTCCAAGCAATTCGCCGCGCTCGAGGCTTGGGCGCACGCGGCAAGCGGGGAAAAAAATCCGAAAAATTTTTCGGATTTCTCTTGACAGTTCCTTGGGCAATCACTCAAAACACTGCCAGTGATGCTGCGATAGCAGGGTGGAATGCACTGCAAGCCCTGTGAAACAGCCTCACCAAACGACTTTCGAAACGTCGTCCGGTCCCTTCGAGAGAGTGCCCGAGGGAGCGGACGTGTGGTGTGTGTCAGGGCGCTCGTGGCAAGGAGCCATATCGATGGCGAAGAAGAAGAAGAAGGCTGCCAAGAAGGCCGCCAAGAAGAAGAAGGGCCACGGCTAGTCCTTCGCCCGTGCCTGCCTCGCTGATCGTCGATCCTTCGGGAAAGGCGATTCGGTGAACCGCCGGCCGGGCACGTCGACCGTATAACCGTCGACTGTTCAGACGAGAAAGGCCGGCCCGGGCCCTTGGGCGCCCGGGCCGGCCTGATTTTTTTCTGGGTGGCTTTTGCCCGGCAAAAACCGCCCCTACCATCTCCCCCATGAGTGCCGCCCACCCGTCGCCTGGCGACTTTCTGCTCGCCACCTGCCAGGGGGGCGCGGAGGCGGCGCTCGTCGCCCGCCAGCAGGCCGTGTTGCCGGGGCTCGCCAAGGCGGCGTGGCGACGGGGCGTGGTGACGTTCCGCCTGCCCGCCGGACGTGAGCCGTCCTCCGCGGCCGACCTCGACCAACTCGTGTTCGCCCGCACGCTCATCCATTCCTGCGGCCAGGCCGTGGGCGCCGACACGGCAACGCTCGTCGCGGCGCTCCAGGCCCGCGTGGGCTCCCACGCCTGGGCCGACGTCCACGTGTGGCGTCGCGAGCCGCGGGTGGAGGGCGACCCCGATCGGGTCCGGGAGGCGATCGTGGCGGCGTTCGAGCCCGCCAGACGAGGAGCGATTCCGGCCGCCGGCACCGAAACCCCCGCCGGGGCGCTCGTGCTCGACTGCGTGCTCGATGCCCCGGACCGCTGGTGGGTGGGCTGGCACGTGGCCGACGCTCCCTCGACGCGCTGGCCGGGGGGCATCTATCCGCGGAGCCTGCCTGCTGGAAAAGTGTCGCGGGCGTGGCTCAAGCTCGATGAGGCGATCGCCGTCTTCGGGATCGCGTTCGAACCGGGTGCGCGGGCCGTCGAGCTCGGGGCCGCGCCGGGCGGCGCCTGCCAGCGGCTCCTCGAGGCGGGGCTCGTCGTCACGGGCATCGATCCGGCGCTCGTCGACGAGACGGTGGCCGCGCATCCGCGGTTCGAGCAGTGGCGGATGCGGGCCCGCGACGTGAAGCTCCGGCAGCTGCGCGGCTTCGACTGGGTGGTCGCCGACATGAACATCGACCCGACGAGCACGCTCGACGCGATCGAGCGGGTGCTCTCGGCCCCCGGAAGGCCGCCCCGCGGCATCGTGGCCACGCTCAAGCTGCCGAACTGGTCGCGGGCGGCCGATCTGCCCGGGTGGCTCGAGCGATTTTCTGCGTGGGGATACGTGCCGCGGTGCCGGCAGCTCTCGACGGGAGGCCGCGAGGTGTGCGTCGTGGCCGAGCGGGCGGCTCTCGTTCGGCGGCCAAGGGGCGTCGGCGGGAGATCGAGCCGCGTCAGCCGGCGGCCGGGCCCTGCCAGGCGGCGGCCGGGTCGGTGAGACTGCCCGACTCGAGGTGCAGCCGCCCTGCGACCGTGTCGATCACGAGCGCCCCGTAGCGGTCGATGCCGAGGCACGGCCCATGCACCCGCTCGGCGCCGCCTCCCGCGGTCGGGCCGCGAAACACGGTCACGTCGCAGCCGGTGAGGGCGCACAGCGGGCGATACCGGGCGGCGAGCGTGTCGGGGTCGGCGGCCATCTCGGCGAGCAGTGCGAGCAGGCGGGGCACGAATGCCTCGAGGAGCCGTTGGCGCGGCAGCGGATGGCCCACGAGATCGGGGAGCGTGGCGACCGCGCGACCGATCCCGGCGGGCGCGTCGGAAGCCCGGCCAGTCGTATTGACGCCGATGCCGAAGATCGCGCGGCCCCCGGGCACCATCTCGACGAGGATCCCGGCGAGCTTCGCGCCGGCCACCTCGATGTCGTTCGGCCAGCGCACGCGCGGCTCGAGGCCGGGCTCGAGCGCTGCGAGCGCCTCGGCGAGCGCCACCCCGCAGGCGAGCGACCACGTGGGCCGCACCTCGCTGCCGGCGACACTCGCGTCGAGCACGAGGCTCACGGCGAGGCTGCCCGGCGGCTGCCACCAGCCGGCGCCGCGCCGGCCGCGGCCGGCGAGCTGCCGATCGGCGACGACGGCCGCCGGGAGTGCCGTGGCGGGATCGGCGGCGAGCACGCGGGCCCGGTCCATCGTCGAATCCGCCTCGGCGAGGTGGACGAGCGTGGCCACCCCGGCAAGCGTGCGCAGGGCGTCGGGGTCGATCGGGTCGGGGATCATGTCGTGGGAGACCGATTGGGGCAAACCGCGTAAGCCCGGCATTCTGCGGGATGCGGCGGCCCGACGGCCACCCCTGCGACCTTGACCCTGCCGCGCCGCGGCTGCTACCCCCCGACGTTCGGGAACCGCGCGGGCGGCGCGGGAGTCGGTCTGTCTCCGGTTCGGCGAGCCATTTCGTGCGCATGTGTCGGCTCATCCTGGCGTGGTCGGTGGCGCTTGCGGCGCTCGCTGCCGCGCCGCGCGCCCACGCGCAGACCGTGTCGCTCCCGGCGCCCGCATCGTCGTCGCTCGACCGCCTCGCGCAGGCCGGCTCATTCGGCACCCCGCTCTCGCCACCGCCGCCGGCGTGGGATCCCTACGCGCCGCAGGCGCCGCAGGTGTTTCCCGGCGCGCCCTCCGCCGGCACGTGGGCGCCTTCGCAGGCCCCGAGCGCGATCACCGGCCAGCCCGGCTACCCCGGCTACTCGACGGCGTCGCCGTCGCTGATCCAGACGCAGGCTCCCGCCGGCGCCCCGAACTCGCTCTTCCCCCCGGGCTATCCCCAGCAGAACTCCACGTTCCAGCAGACCATGCGGCTCTACCAGGGAGCCCGCGGCAGCTGGGCGTATCTGTTCGGCAACGGGCAGGGCACGAATGTCGGCGTCAACGAACTCGACACCACCGCGACGTTCGCCGTGCCGTTCTTCCACAACTCGCAGGTGAACCTGAACCACGCGCCCCTGCTCATCACGCCCGGCTTCGGGCTGCAGCTCTGGGACGGCCCGCAGACCACCTCGACGATGCTCGCCGACCTGCCTCCGAACACCTACGACGTGTTCCTCGACGCGGCCTGGAACCCGCAGATGACGCCCCTCTTCGGCGCCGAGCTCGGCCTGCGGGTGGGCATCTTCACCAACTGGGACGTGCTCGTGTGGCAGAGCTGGCGCATCATGGGCCGGGCGATCGGCACGGTGCAGCTCACGCCGACGATGGTGGGCAAGGCGGGCATCGTGTACCTCGACCGCAACCTCGTGAAGCTCCTCCCGGCGATCGGCGTGACCTGGACGCCCGACGCCAACTCGCGCTATGACATCTTCTTCCCGGCGCCCAAGGCCGCCCGGCGGTTCACGCAGCTCGGCCGGCACTCCGTGTGGGGCTTCCTCGCTGGCGAGTACGGCGGCGGGGCGTGGACGTTCCGCCGCAGCACGGGGCAGATCTCGCCCTTCGACTACAACGACATCCGCATCTCGCTCGGCACCGAGTTCGTGCCGCAGACGCCCACCGGCCTCGCCGGCAGCTTCGAGGTGGGCTACGTGTTCGCGCGGCAGCTGTTCTACGTCGACGGCCCGCCCCAGTACCAGAACCTGAGCGACACGCTCATGCTGCGACTCGGGCTCGCCTACTAGATGTTTCGCGTACCCGGCCATCCATGGCCCGTTTCCGCTCATCGCCCCCGGCTCCGGTGCCCTGCATCCGCCCTCTCATGAGTCGTGACAGATCACCGTGATCCGGCTTCCTGGAGCATTCGTGATTCTGCTCGCGATCGCTCCGGCCTCCGCGCGGGGCGACGAGGCGGTCGTGCCGTTGCCGCCAGTGGATCAGGGAATCTTTGAGCGGATTCGCATGGCGGCGGTCGGCAATGTTCGCCTCGCGGCGTTCGGCGACCCGCAGGATCTCACCGAGCCCCTGCTCCCCGACGACGTGGCGCCGCCGGGCCAGCCGCGGCAGGAGTTCGAGCCGCCGGCTGGAAGGAAACTTCCGCCGGGCGCGAAGCCGGGCGCCCTCCAGCAGGTGATCTTCACGGCCACGGAGCTGCCGCGGTTCGGCACGAACGGCCTCGGACTGACCACGCTCGACACGAGCCTCACGATCGGCCTCCCCGCGCCGACGGTCGACTCGCCGCTCCTGCTCACGCCGGGCTTCGGCGGCACGTTCGTCGACGAGGTGAGCGGGCCGATGGATCCCGGTCTCCCGGCCCAACTCTACGACGCCTGGCTCCAGGCCCGCTGGCTCCGCAAGGTCGGCGAGAGGTTCGGCGTCGACCTCGCCGTGGCCCCGGGCTGGTACAGCGACTTCGTCAACGACACACCCCAGGCGTTTCGGATCACCGGCCACGGCTTCGGGGCCTACGAGGCGACGAAGAATCTCCGGATCGTCGTCGGCGTGATCTATCTCGACCGCTACGACGTCAACATCCTCCCGGCGGGCGGCCTGCTTTGGACGCCCTCCGACGACCGCCGATTCGAGATTTTGTTTCCGCGGCCGCGGTTCGCCTGGCGGGTGGCCGAGAGCGACCGGGCCGCGCAGTGGGTGTATCTGGCGGGCGAGTTCGGCGGCAACCAGTGGGCCGTACGGCGTGACAGCGGCGCGAACGACGTCGTCGTGTATCACGACTACCGGCTGCTCGCCGGCTGGGAACGCAAGCCCGCCGATCTCGGCGTCTCGTGGCGGGTGGAGGCCGGCTGGGTGTTCGGCCGGCTCGTCGAGTATTACATCACCGACACGGCCGACTATCGGCCCAGCGACACGCTCGTGGTGCGGGCGGGGGTGTGGTGGTGACTTCACGCGAAACATCGGCATCCTGCCGACTCGACAGGCGGAGGCCTGTCGATGGTCAGCGCTTGGCCGGCCTCCGCCAGCAGGCTTCTTGTGACCAAAGAAGCCCGGAGCGGAAGCGACGGGGTCATTCCCGGTTCTCAGTCTCGCCATCCCACCAAACCGCCCGCCTCACGGTTTCGTGAGATTCGGATTCCACAGCCCGGGCTTCACGTCGGGCACGATGCCGTCGGCCGGGAGCGTCGTCTTCACGGCGCTGGCGAGCTGCTGAGAAAGGTCGGCAACCGTCGCGGCATGGGCCGGAAGGTCGGCGAGGTTCGTCAGTTCTCTGGGATCCGTGTCGTGGTCGTAGAGTTCGCGGCCCGCGCGGCCTTCGTCCCACTCGGTGTACCGCCAGCGCGGCGTGCGGAGCGAGTAGCCGAAGAACGGAGTGCCTTTCGCCCCAGCCTCCTTGGGCTGTGAGATGCGGCCGATGTTGCTGCCCCGTACCACCTGCGTAACCGCCCAGCCGCGGCCGACCACCGTCGGATCCTCCAGCATGGGCACGAGGCTCTGCCCCTGGAGGTTCTTCGGAGCCTCGATGCCGCAAAGCGCCGCGAGCGTGGGGAAGAGATCGACCTGCGATACCGGTGCCGTCGCCACACCGCCCGCCTTGCATCGACCCGGCGCGGCGATCAGGAGCGGCACGCGGGCGCTGTCCTCGAACAGACTCATCTTTTGGTAGAGCCCATGCTCGCCCATGTGGTAGCCGTGGTCGCTCGTGAACACGACCATCGTGTTGTCGGCAAGGCCGGCCTTGTCGAGGGCGTCGAGCACGCGGCCCACCTGAGCGTCCAGGAAACTGACGCTCGCCCGGTAGGCCTGCTGCGCCTGCCGCCGCTGGGCGTCGGTCATCGCCTCCTGCTCGGCCTTGCGGCTGCCGAGCGCCGCGTTCGGCACGTCCTTTTGATCCTCGGCCACGCCGGCGACGAGGGGCATCTCGGCCTCGGGGTAGAGCCCGAAGTACGGATTCCTGGGCGCCACGTACGGCGTATGCGGCCGGAAGAAACCGACGGCGAGGAAGAACGGCCGCGAGCGATCGCGGGCGCAGCGTTCGAGCACCCATGCTGCATCGTCGGCCATGATGCCGTCGGTGTGTTCGCGATCGCCCTTCGGCGAGGCGTACCAACTCAGCGTGCCGCCGAACTGCCCCGGTTGCAGGGAAAAAATCTTCGGCTCCTCCTCGAGCCGGTCGCAGCCCGCGGGATTGAGCTCCAGTTCCCACGAGCCGGGGTCGTCGTGGCCGTTGGTGCCCACCGACATCGGGACGTTGTAGTGGTAGAGCTTGCCGATCCGCGCTGCGAAATAGCCCGCGAGCCTGAACGCTTGCGGCATGCTCACCTGTGCGGGGATCGACTGTCGGAAAATTTGGCCGTTGCCCTGGATGCCGGTCGCGTTGGGATAGAGGCCGGTGAGGAACGAATTACGGCTGGGGCCGCAGAGGGGAAAGGCGCAATACGCCCGCTCGAACCGCACGCCCCGGGCGGCGAGCCTGTCAATGTTGGGCGTCTTCGCGAGCGGATCACCGTAGCAGCCCAGGAAGCAGTTCAGGTCGTCGGAAACGATGAACAGTACGTTCGGCCGCGGGTCGGCAGCGCGGGCAGTGCCCCACCCAAACAGAACCGCCAAAATGACGAGCGTCGGGCGAAACTCCATGGATCTTCCCTCCGGAATAGGCTTGCGGCCAGTGTGACTGTGGGCTACCGCCACCCGCAAGCAGCGATTGGCTTGCTGCATCCGGATCACCTATCCTCATACAATCCATGCCCTTCTGTGAAGACTCATTTCTGCTCTCCGGGCCCGTGGCGGCCGATCTCTACCACCGCGTCGCGGCGCGGCAGCCGATCGTCGACTTTCACTGCCACCTGAGCCCGCAGGACATCGCCGAGGACAGGCGGTTTGAAAACCTGCATGCCGTGTGGCTCGCGGGCGACCACTACAAGTGGCGGGCCATGCGGGCCGACGGCGTGGCCGAAGACCTGATCACGGGCGCCGCCTCGCCGCAGGAGAAATTCCGGGCCTGGGCCCGGACCGTGCCGCACACCCTCCGCAATCCGCTCTTCCACTGGACGCACCTCGAACTCCGCCGCCACTTCGGGATCGAGCACCTGCTCGACGAGTCGTCGGCCGATTCAGTCTGGGAGGAGGCCAGCCGGCAGCTCGCCCACGGCGACCTCACCGCCCGCGGCATCCTCGCGCGGATGAATGTCGAGCTCGTGGGCACGACGGACGACCCGGCCGACCCGCTCGACTGGCATGTCGCGATCACGAAGTCGGGCTTCGCGACCCGCGTCGTGCCCACGTTTCGTCCTGATGCCGCAGCCAGGGTCGATCGGCCCGAGGCCCTGCGAGCCTGGACGAAGCGGCTCTCGACGATCGCGGGCACCTCGGCCGACACGCTCCGCGGCCTGCTTGCGGCGCTCGAACAGCGGCACGCCGACTTCGCCGCGGCCGGCTGCCGGGCGAGCGACCACGGCCTCCTGCGCCTCGCCGATGCCGACGTCACCGACGCCGAGGCCGAGAGCATCTGGAAGCGGGCCCTTGCGGGCACGGCCGCGACGGCCGACGAGACCGTTCGCTTCGCGACGTTCCTCGTGCTCCACGTGGCCCGCTGGAACCATGCCCGGGGCCACGTCACGCAGCTCCATCTCGGGCCCTTCCGCGATCCGAATCCGAAGCTCGCCCGGGCGCTCGGAGCCGACGCCGGGTGCGACACGATCGGCGACGCCCGCCAGGGGCCGGGGCTCGTGCGGTTCTTGGGGCGGCTGGCGGCGGACGACACGCTCGGCCGCACGATCCTCTACAACATCAACCCCGCCGACAACGCGCTCTTTGCCGCGATGCCCGGCTCATTCCAGGACGGAGCCGTGCCGGGAAAGATCCAGTGGGGCAGCGCCTGGTGGTTCCTCGACCAGGAGCGAGGCATGCGGGCCCAGATCGACATGCTCTCCGACCTGGGGCTGCTCGCGCGGTTCGTGGGGATGGTGACCGACTCCCGGTCGTTCCTCTCCTATCCGCGTCACGAGTATTTCCGGCGGATCCTCTGCGACCTCATCGGCAGCGACGTGGCGACAGGCCGGCTGCCCGACCGCCGCGACTGGCTCGACGGCCTCGTCACGGCCGTGTGTTGCACGAACGCCCGCGA
>JBJSZP010000043.1:0-783 GCA_046090365.1 Planctomycetia bacterium | reverse complement strand
ACGCCCGTGAGCCCCGAGAGCAGGCCGATGCCGCCGCCGAGAAGGGCCAGCACCGGCGTTCGCGGCGGCGTGGTAGCCGAGGTGTCAGACGGGGTGCCGCCCGCCACCCACGCCTCGCGCACGAGCCGCAGGGCCGACACGGCGAGCACGATTCCCACGACTTTCTCGAAGACGCCGGTCGGGAGCCGCAGCGCTCCGCCCGCGAAGGCACAGGGCACGCTCGCCGCGGCAATCGCCCAGAACAGGCTGCCGCGGAAGTGCCCGGCGCGGATGAACTGCGCCGTGGCGATCGTCGCCACGAGCACGTTGAGCACGAGCGCTGTGGGCCGCACGACCTCCGGGGCGATGCCGAACAGCGTCATCACGGCGATGTAGCCCGTCGCGCCCGCGTGGCCCACCGCCGCATAGAGGAGCGCCACGAGCCCGATCGCGAGGGGCAGCCCGCCGGTCATGTCTGTGGCGCGGCGTGCTTCTTGAGCAGTTCGAACGGCACGACATCGAGCGACTTCTCGTGCGTCGCCTCGAGCACGACCGGCGGCGCCCGGCCCGCCCGCGCCGCCTCGAGCCACCGCGCCGCACACAGGCACCAGCGGTCGCCCGCCACGAGCCCCGGGAAGCCCCATTCGGGCCGCGGCGTCACGAGGTCATTGCCGGCGGCGACGGTGAACTTGAGAAAGTCGGCCGTCATCACGGCGCACACGGTGTGCACCCCCTCGTCGGCCGGCCCGGTGCGGCAGCAGCCGTCGCGAAAGAACCCGGTCAGCGGTTCGCTCGAGCAGGAGG
>JBJSZP010000042.1:0-5309 GCA_046090365.1 Planctomycetia bacterium | reverse complement strand
GGCGCAGCGCAGCCGGAGTCGAGCGAACGGAGGGCTGGAGGCCCGCAGTGAGCGTCCGGCGAGGTGGTACGGGGCAACCCCGAGCCGGATTGGGCGGGTTGACCGGCAAGCGGGACGCTTGCCCCACGGGTTACGCTGCGCGGGCGGTGTCGGCTGGGGTGGCCTGGCGGGCGGACGGTGCGTTGAGCGTGCGGCGGACGACCCACGTGGGGCGGCCCTGGGCTTCGCGGTAGGTGCGCACGACGTATTCGCCCACGATTGCCACCGCGGCGGTCTGCACCGCGGCCACGAGGCAGGCCACGGCCACGACGGCCGCGAGCGAGACACCCGCGTGCGATTCGCCGCTGCCGCCGGCGACCGCCGCGAGGCCTGCCGTGAGCCCCACGATCGCGAGCGTGGCGGCGCACACCCAGGTGAGTCGCACCGGCTTGTCGGAGGAGATCATCACGGCGTCGGCGGCGAGGCCGAGCAGGCGGCGGGCGGAATACTTCGTCTCACCCGCGAGCCGCGCGTGGCGGTCGTAAAACACGGCCTCGTGGCGGAACCCGGCCCACGGCACGAGGCTGCGCAGGTAGCGGCGCTTCTCGGGCAGGCTGCACACGGCGTCGACGACGGCCCGGTCGAGCAGCTTGAAGTCGCCGGTGTCGACCGGCATGGGGTAGGGCATCAGGCTGGCGAAGAACCTGTGAAACAGGCTCGCCGTCACGAGCTTGAACGCCGTCTCCCCTTCGCGCGACTGGCGCTGGCCGTAGGCCACGTCGACGCCCGCCCGCCAGCGATCGACCATTTTCGGGATCACCTCGGGCGGGTCCTGCAGGTCGGCGTCGAGGATCACGACGGCGTCGCCGCGGGCCACGGCGAGCCCGGCCGACATCGCCGCCTGCTGGCCGAAGTTCCGCGAGAGTTCCACGACGCAGGCCCGCGTGTCCTGGGCCGCGATCGCCTCGAGCCGGGCGAGCGTGGAGTCGCGGCTGCCGTCGTCGATGTAGATGATCTCGAAGTCCATGCCCGTTTCGGGGAGCACGCGGGCCAGCCGGGAGTGGGTCGTGGCGACCACGTCCTCCTCGTTGTGGCAGGGGATCACGATCGAGAGCAGGCCACGGGCGGGCCGGCAGGGCGGCGTGCGGCCGGGGCGGGCGGGGATGCGGAGCGGCTCGTCGTCGGAGGTCGTCATCGGGTGAGGTTCCCCGTGGTGGCGGTGCGGTCGTCGTCGGTGGTCTTCGTGCCGACGAGCAGGTAGTCGTGCTTCTGGAACAGCGGCCGGGCCCGGCCCACGATCCCGCAGCCGGGCGGCAGCGCGGCAGACAGCTCCGCGTAACTTGGCTCGGGCACGATCACGACGGCGTCGGCGCCGGTCGCGAGGAACGTGCGGGCGGCGTCGGCCGATCCCGCCTGCCATTCCGCCACGATGCCATCGGCGTAGAACACGATGTTGGGCGTGTTGCGGCCGAAGGCGCCGAGCCGGGCGCGGCCGCCGGCGTGCTCGTGTGCCTCGCGCACCAGCCCCGGAAGGGCGTTGGCCCGCGCCAGCCATCCGGCCGCCGGCCCGACGGCCAGCGACGTGTAGACGAGCGCGGTGGCGGCGAACACGGCCAGCGGCGCGAGCCGATCGCGGCGGGCAGCCACGAAGCAGGCGATCGCGCCGACGATCGGCACGAGGCCCACGACGGCCGCCGGAGCCCCGCCGTCGAGGCCGTAGAACGTGGCGGCGATCACGACTGCCGACGTCGCGACGCCGCCAAACGCGAGCCAGCCGAGGCCGGAGGCGAGCCAGGCCGGGTGTGGCCAGTGGGCTCGGCCGGCCGCATCGGCCGCGAAGGCCGCCACGAGCAGGGCCGCGGCCGGATAGGCCGGCATGATGTAGTTGGGGAGTTTCGTTGCGGCGGCGGAGAAGGCGCCGACCCACACGGCCAGCCACACGAGCGCGAGCCCGATCGCCAGGCCGGTGGCCTGCGGGAGGGATCGCTTCCACAGCCTCCAGCCGGCGACCACGATCGCCAGCGGCAGGAAGCAGGACCACGGGTAGAACCCCACGAGCAGGCCGAGCGGATGGTAGAGCGCGCCGCCGCCGTGCTTTTCCATCGGGGCGGCGAACCGGCCCACGTTGTGGATGAAGAAGAACCCGGCGGGCCAGGCGCCGGCCGTGCGCAGTCCCACCGCGAGATACCACGGGCCCGCCACGGCGAGCATCGCGAGCGTCACGGTGACGATCCGCGTCGCGCGCAGCGCGTCGAGCACGGCGATGCAGGCGGCGCCGACCAATGCCCCGAGGTTGTGCGATTGGCCGGTGCCGCGGGCGAGCCGCCGCTGCACCTCGATACCCCACACCCACGGCAGCACGACGGCGAGCGGTCCGACGAAACCGATCGGGCCCTTGCAGAGCACGGCCAGGCCCATCAGCGCTCCGGCCGCGAGCGCGGGGCCGAAGGCGACGCGTCGTCCACGCGAGTCTGCGGCCACGCCTGGCACGAAGGCCTCGGCGATGAGCACGGTGGCCCACGTCGTGAGCGCCGTGAGGATCGCGTCGGGCGTGGCCGCGTGCGACTCGACGGCCACGAGCAGGCAGCCCACGTAGGCGAGGGCCGCGAGCACGCCGGCCAGCGGGCTGAACCAGCGGGTGCCGGCCCGCAGAAGCGCGAGGGCCGTGAGCACCGTGGCCAGCGCGGCCGGCAGCCGGGCGGCGATCTCGGTGGTGCCGAACAGGGCGAAGCAGGCGGCCATGCACCAGTGCATGAGCACCGGCTTGTCGACGGCGAGCGTGCCGTTGTAGATCGGCACGACCCAGTCGCCCGTCTCGAGCATCGTGCGGGCGATCGCGGCGAAACGCGGCTCGTCCTCGTCCCAGAACGGCGTCGGCCAGAAGCCCACGGCCAGGGCGACGATCGTGGCGAGGAGAACGACGGCGAGCGGATGGCGAAGCTTCATGGGAGCGTATTTCGTTGCAAGTGGGGATCAGGGAGCGAGGGCGAGGGCCGCGTCGCGACGTGAGGGCGGACCGAGCACGATGTAGTGCCGCTCGTCGAGCGTGGGAATTCGGGCGAGCACGGTGCAGTCGGGCGGCAGGGCGTCGCGCACGAGCGGCTCGTGGCGGCTGTCGATCACGACGCGGGCCTGCGGGTGGCTGGCGAGATGGCGGGCCACGTCCGTGGGAGTGTCGAGCTTCGCCACCGTGGTGCGGGTGTAAAACACCACGCTCGGCGGCACGTTCCAGAAGCAGGCCCAGGGGGCAGGGGCGCCAGCAGCCAGTGCCGCCACGCTCTCGCGCATCCCCTGCGCCGCGCTGAAGCGGTGCGTGGCCAGGCCGGCGAGCAGGCTCACGAGCAGGCACGCCGAGACGGCGACAGCGCGGATGGCGCGGCTCGGATCGCCTGCGGAGTCGTGCCTCCAGGCTGCCGCCGCTCCGGCGATCGGCACCAGGCCGATGAGCCCCAGCCATTCATTGCCCGGTGCGAGGAGCCGTGCGGCGACCGGCAGGCCCACGGCCAGCGCCAGCCCCACCGCCGCGAGCGTCGTCCAAGCCGTACGCATCACGGCCACGCGGGCGAAGGCGGCGTCACGCCACAGGTTCGTGAAGGTGAGCGCACCGCGCGACCAGTCGACGAGAAATAGCCCGGTGAGCAGGGCGAGCGCCGGATAGGCTGGCCAGATGTAGCCCGGGAGTTTCGTGCCCGAGCAGGAAAACGCTCCGACCCAGGCGAGCGTCCAGGCGGCGAGCAGGGCGACACCCGGGCGGGAGCGGTGGCGGGATCGCGGCCCGAGGATCGTAGCCGTGTGGGCGAGCATCGCGAGGAGCACGAGCGACCACGGGAACAGCCCCACGGCGATCACGCAGGGATAATAGAAGACCGATCCCGAGTGGCCCTCCATGGGCGCCGTGAACCGGCCCACGTTGTGGACCAGGAAAAACCCACGCAGCCACTCGCCCTCGGTGCGGAGGCCGACAAGGGCATACCACGGCAGCGCGACTGCCAGCGCCGCGGCCACGATCACCGGCAGCCGCAGCCTGCCCGCAGCCGCCACCGCGTTCGGCACGACGCCGGCCCGCCACTGCCACGCGGCGAACAGAGCAAACGCCGCCACGGGCAGCACGATCCCCACGGGCCCTTTCGCGAGCGCCGCCAGGCCGCAGGCGGCGCCGATCGCAGCCGCCGTGCCGGCCGAGAGCCGTTGCCAGCCGGCCCCGCCGCCGCGCACGAACAGCCACAGCGCGAGCGTCGTGCAGAACAGGAGCGGCGCATCGGGCGTGGCAGCCCGGCCGCCGACCGCCGTCCACACGCAGGTCGCCATGGCGAGCCCGCCGAGAAATCCCCCTGCCGACCCCACGAGCCGGCAGCCGATCCGCCAGGTGAAGAGACACGTGCCGATCGTGAGCAGGGCGGAGCCGATGCGGGCTCCGGTCTCGTTGCGGCCGCACAGGGCAAACCCCGCCATCTGCACCCAGTTGGCCAGCGGCGGCTTCTCCACCCGAAGGCGGCCGTTGAATCGGGGCACGACCCAGTCGCCCGAGTCGAGCATGCCGAGCGAGCAGGCCGCGTTCTTCGGCTCGTCGTCATCCCAGAGGGCGGGGCCGCCGAGGTTCACGAGCAGCGCGCAGGCCGCCGCCACGACGATCAGCGCCGCATGCAGGCGGGGATGAATCACGGGCGGGCGTCTCCGGGAAACGGGGCGGGAGACTAGGGGCCGCGCCCGCGGCGGTCAAGGCATGCCGGCGGGTCGGAAGTCGTTGTTTTTCACGGGGTTCAGGCCGGTTGACCGGCTCCCGGGGCCGGGTATGTTCAAGCGGTCCCCACAGTCCGAATTCAGGGACGGAACGACTCAGGGAACGACCGGGAGAGTGGCCCTTGGCAGACGACGAAAAACTGGGTGACGAGGGCAAGCCAGGGGACGAGGCAGCGGCGGGTGACGGGCAGCTCCGCGACATTTCCGGCGGCAAGCTGATCGAGCTGCCGATCGAGCAGGAGCTCAAGGACAGCTACCTGACGTACGCCATGAGCGTGATCGTCAGCCGGGCCCTGCCCGACGTGCGCGACGGGCTCAAGCCCTCGCAGCGGCGGATCCTCGTCGCGATGAACGACCTCAACCTCTCGCCGGGCGCCGCCCGCGTGAAGTGCGCCAAGATCTCCGGCGACACCAGCGGCAACTACCACCCCCACGGCGAGAGCGTGATCTACCCCACGCTCGTGCGCATGGCCCAGGAATGGAACATGCGGCACGTGCTCGTCGACAAGCAGGGCAACTTCGGCTCGATCGCCGGCCTGCCCGCGGCCGCGATGCGATACACGGAGGCCCGCCTCTCGCCGATCGCCGCG
>JBJSZP010000041.1:0-3822 GCA_046090365.1 Planctomycetia bacterium | reverse complement strand
TGGAGGCGTGAGGGTCGTCGGCGCGACGCCTGCCGTGTTGCTCAATGACCCTGGCACATACGTCAGTCCGGCCGGGATGACGTCGGAAAGATCGACGTTATGGGCATCCGCGCGGCTATCGGCATTGTGCGATACGACGATGGTGTAGGTGACCACATCGCCCGCCTGGGCCACCGTGCGACTCGGCGTTTTCGTGACCTTGAGCTTGGACTCGATCACGGTCACCGGGCCGGAGGTCGCAGCGGGCAACTCCGTATGGCCGGTCCACGTGAGTTTCGCCGAGTTCGTGAGCGTCTTGAAGTTCACGTTGCTCGAGACGTTGAGGACGACGGCCTCGTAGCGAAGCGTGACGCCGCGGAGCGAGCGATCGGTGGCCGAGTTGGTGACCGTGCCAAGGTCGAACGTGACGGTCCGGCCGTCGTTCGTGACGGTGGGCGTTGCCCACGTGGCGTTGGAGACCGTGACGCCCGGGTCGACGATCGGGGATCCGACCATTTGCACGAACGCCAGCCCTGTTGGCAGCGTATCGACGACCAGCGCCTCAGTCGTCGTGCCCGGCGGGAACTGAACCTGCAGCTCGAACGTCGCGATCTCGCCGATGACGGCGTTGTTCGTGCCGTTGCTGGGAATCGACGTGCCCACGAGCCTCTTCGTGACCTTCGGCGCCATCACGGTCACGGTGGTGCTGTCGGAGATGCCTTCCGGCACGAAGTTGGGTCCGGTCTCTGTCGCGGCGTAGTTCGTGACCGTGGCCGTGTTGCGGATCACGTCGCTCGGCAGCACGCCCGGGAGCAACTGCAGGTCATAGGTGATCACGGCGATGTTGCGGCCGTTGTTGATGACGGCGCCGGCCGTCGTCTTGCCAGGATCGAGGGAGCCGGGCGCGGCGGACGAAGGGCCCGGGTCGTTGAGCATGAGCCCGTTGCCGAAGATGCCGCCGCCCAGATCCGTGACTCCCATCACCGCCCCGGTGCCGTCCGTGATCCGGAGATTGAGGCCCCCGCCCGGGATCTGCATCTTCGAGGTGTCGAACGTATCGCGGAACGACACGTCGAACGCGCCGTTCGGGCCGCTCCCGGTGTTCTCCACGATGATGCAGAACCTCACGAGGTCGTTGCCGAGCACGTTCGAGAGCGTCGCGTCGATCGGCCGCGACGCCAGGCCGCCGGAGGTGATCGTGCCGGTGAACGACGCGCCAGGCGTGCCGGGCGCGGAGAACGTCACCCCCGCGGGGGCGACGGCCGTGGGCGAAAAGATGCCGGCGGGATTGTTTGTGGAAACCGCGCCCTTCGTGACCTTGAGCTGTGGCTCCGCCATCCGTACCTGGGCCAGGCCGGTGCTCGTGAGCGGCACGCCCGCGGTGTTCACCTCCCGCTGCTGGCCCTGGTTGGTGAGGAGCAGGCCGTCGGCAAAGGGCCGGTTGGAGGCGGTGACGGTGAACAGGATGTCGGTCGTCGCGGAGCGGTTTTGATTGTCCTCGAACGTGCCGAAGTTCCACGTGAGGCTGTTGGCGGCACTGTCGACGGCGGGATTCGCCGGCGTGATTCCCGAGATCGAGCGATAGGTGTCGCTCGGCCCGAATCTCCACTGGCCCACTGCGGGCGCCACCCCGCTCGGGCCGGCCGGCGACGCGAGCGTGAGGGCCTGCGCCTGGAAGATCGGCAGCGGCAGGAAGTCGGTGAGCGTGTAGTCCTTGATGCTCGAGAACGGCAGGCTGTAGGTGAGCCGGAACGTGACCGAGTCGCCCGCCTTCACGACGGGCGTGCCCGTCACGGTGACACCGTTGACCGCATAGACGCTCTTCGTCATCGCCCCGCTCGACAGGACCACGGCGGCGCTGCTGCCGTCGCCGACCGTGTTCGCCGTGGGGGCGAGCGTGGCGTAATCGAGGACGGTGGCCGACGACGCCGCCGTGTTGGAGACGACGTCGCCTTGAACCACGTCCTGGTTGTCGCGGTATTTGTTGCGGATCCTCGTGCGGAAGGTGATCGTGCCCGTCGTGCCCGGCCCGGCAGGGTTGGCGGTCGGCAGCGTGGCGGGGTTGCCGGTGCCCGCGTTGGGAACGCCCGCTCCGAGCAACTTGCGCCCGGTCACGAGCCCCAGGGCGGCAAGCTGGCTCGAGACGTCGAAGTCGACCGTGGTCGTGTAGTCGCTCTGCACGGCGACGGTGAAGTTCGCCGGAGCGAACGGCCTGGTGGTGAACGTCTGCGACTTCTGGCGGTAGGTGATCGTGGGCGTGAACGACGTGTCGAAGTCCTGGCCGTCGGTGAGGACGTCGCTGATTTCAAAGTTTTCCAGCGCGAAGAAGTCGCTCACCTGGAAATTGAGCGTGTATTCGATCGTATCGCCCGCACGGGTGACGGTCGCCGAGCTCGTGATGTCGCGAGCCGACTTCTGCAGGGCCGTTGTCTTGGCCGTGAGCGTGTGCTGCGCGGGATCGGCCACCACCACCTGCGGATCGGGAAAGTTCGGGTTTGCCGACGCCCACGTGCCGCGGGCGGTCGCCTGATTGACGGCCAGGGTGATGCCGCCGGTGTCGAGGTCGATCACCTCGGCGCCGTTCTTGTCATTCCGCGGCACGAAGTAGGTGAACGTCATCTGGGCGTCGGACTCCGACGCCGTGCCGACCACGCGGTTGAGCGTGCGGGCGAGTATGCCGCCCGGCACGGTCCTGCTGGGCGTGCTGTCGATCGTGATCGCGGTCGTCTGGCTGCCCGACACGCTGGTGAGCGACACAAACTGCACGTTGTCGGGCAGGAGGTCGGACAGCTGGAGGTTCGTGATCGTCTGGCCCGGAGCCACGTCGACGCTCACCGTGTAGGTGTGCTGGAAGTTGGGGCCCGTCGCCGTCTCGCCCTCGGGCGCGGTCGAGGTCTTCCGGATGCGGAACAGCTGCGGCCGCACGGCCTCGCTGTCGGGCGCGCCGACCGTCGCCTCGTCGATGGTAGGATTGCCGTTGGTGTCGAGCTGGTATTGGAAGCCGCCCGTGGCGGTGATCGTGTAGGGCTGGGGACTGTTCGGGTCGGCGAGCGGGCTCACGACGCCCGTGAAATTGATCGCGGCCGGCGGCTGGGCGGGCCCGTAGCTGCCGAAGGGCAGCTGGGTCACCACGAGCTGGTCGCCGGCCTTCCCGCTGACGACGAGCGGCTTTCCGGCATTGTCCTTGGCGAACGGGTGCGTCGCCTTGCCCGCGGCATCAAACGTCACGACCGTGGTAGGCAGGGCGATGCCGTTGTAGGTGGCGCTGCCGGGCTTGAAGCTGATGCCGTTGTAGGGGGACGGCGGGGCGTTGCCCGTCGCCGGCATCACGATGTCGACGTATGGGGAATAGCCGATGTCGGCGGGGTTCGCCGACGTGTTGTCGAACGTGACGGTGAGCGGGATCTCCTGGCCGATCAGGCTGCCGGTGCCGCCCGACACGATGGCCGTCGGCGTGGCGGCCAGTGCCAGCCGCCGCTCGAGGGCGTCAAACCAGAGCCGATCCTGTTCCCGGCGCATGAGGGACTGCCGACGCCGCATCACGACCGCACCATCGGCCCTGCCGCGTCGGGCGAAACATCCGCGGATCATGCTCACCATGAGAACTCCCAACCGAGACCATCGGAGACAAAACCACGATGCACACTGCACCCATTCCGATGCCGGCGCGCACCACACCTCATGGAGTCAATACCACACGGACAGCCCCGGGGCAATTTTCCGGCTGCGCGATGCGCAGCGAGCCCGCCACGCGGTCGCTGGAAAAGGCGACGGCCCGGGCCATTGCTGACCCGGGCCGTGCCCGTTCCCAATCGTCTCGATTCACCCGGTCATCCTGCCGCT
>JBJSZP010000040.1:0-15681 GCA_046090365.1 Planctomycetia bacterium | reverse complement strand
GGCCGTGTCGCGGGTTGCAGCCGTGATCGATGGCGAGTTTCTCGCGATCGGCCGCCGCATCGACCTCGACGTGACCGACGCCGTCGATGTCGCCGATCCACTCGCGCGGATCGACCTGCTCGACCGCGTTGCGCGCGAGGGGACGCCGGCCGCCCGCGTCTGCAAGGACTATTTCGTGTTTCGTCGTGATGCCGCGATGCGCGTGCCGCCGTTCACGCTCGGCCGAGCGTTCTGGGACAACTGGATGGTGCACGACGCCCGGGCCCGCGGCGTGCCCGTCGTCGACATCACGGCCTGCGCGACGGCCGTGCACCAGAACCATGATTACGCGCACCTTCCCGGCGGCCGGCTGTCGGCGTACCTCACGAGCCCCGGCGCCCGGGCCAACCGTCGGCTCGCCGGAGGCAGCCGGATGATCACGGGGGCCACGGCCTCGCAGCGGCTGCGGCCCGATGGCGCGATCGTGCCCGTGCCGTGGTCGGCCCTGGCCGCGTTCGCCGCCGACCTACCGCGGTTCGTCGGCCTGACCGCGGCCGTGGTGGCATCGGGCGCGGCGGCGCACGTGCGTCAGGCCACGGTGCGGACCGGCGCGGCCTCGCGGCCGAGCGTGGGCCAGGCCAGCGGCGCCGCGCCGAAGATGCCGTCGCGCCAGGCGGCCTGATACCGCTGCACGACCGAGTCGGTGACGACGAGCAGCGCCGGCAGGAGCACGAGTTCGGCGAGCGTCGCGGCGGCCACGGCCGCACAGGCCAGGCGGCCGAACCCGGCGAGCGACGGCACTGAGCTCACCGTCACCGCCGCGAAGCCCACGGCGAGCACGAGCCCGCCGAGTACGATCGGGTTGCCCGTCTCGGCGATCGCGCGGCGGATGGCGCCCGCGATCGGCGCGCCGTCGCGCCGGTGCCGCGACACGGCCGACAGCACGTGCACGGTGTCGTCGACGGCGAGGCCGAGGCAGACGTTGAACACGATCACGGTCGCCGGGTCGAGCGCCCGGCCCGACACGACCACGAGCGCCGCGATCACCGCCAGCGGAAACACGTTGGGCACGAGGCTCACGAGCCCCGCCAGCGGCGAGCGGAAGGCGATGGCGAGGATCGAGCCGATCACCGCCACCTCCAGCAGCAGGCTCGCCCCGAGGTCGCGGACGAGCTGGCGGATGTTGCGGGCCGACACGACCGACATCCCCGAGAGCGTGAACTCCCAGCCCGGCCGCTCCGCCGCCAGCCTGCCGAGCCTCGCTTCGAGGCCCGCGTAGACGCCCTCGAGCGTGCGCGATCCGAGGTCGGCGACGCGGGCCCGGATGATCGCCATCCGCGCCGCGGGGTCGACGAGCTCGTGCAGGTCGGCGGCGTCGAGCCGGCGCCGGGCCCGGTCGGGGAGCGGCGCGGCGAGCGTTGCCAGCGAGAGCGGCGGCGCGAGCCGGCCGTCGGCCTCGATCGCCCGGTGGGCCGCCGCGAGCGCGTCGATCACGGCCGCGTCGCGCCACTCGACGCCCTCGGGCCAGCGCACGAGCACGTCGATGCCGGAGGCGCCGCCAAACTCACGGTCGACCTGCTCGAGCGCCCGCGACGACGCGGCCCCGCGCGGGAGCGCGTCGGCCACGCGGTTGTCGGCGTCGAGCCGCAGCCCGACGAGCGCCAGCAGCAGCGTCGCGGCCAGGCCCGCGGCCGCGATCGGCCGGGCGTGCCGCAGCGAGAGCGCCGTGAGCCAGGCGGCGAGCCGGCCGGCGGGCCGCCACGACCGGCCGAGGTGCATCCCCTGGCAGAACGCGGTGGTGGCGAGCAGCGGCGTGAGCAGCGTGACGGCGAGAAAGCTCGCCACGGCGCCGGCGGCGGCCGCGATCCCGAACAGGCGCACGGCCTCGATCCGCGCGGCGGCGAGCGACGCGAAGCCGATCGCCGTGACGAGGCTCGTGAGCCCGCAGGCCGCGCCGACCCGCTGCATCGCCCCGGCCGACGCCGACAGGGCGTCGACACCGCGCCGCCGCGTGCGGCGCATGTGCTCGATGAAGTGGATCGAATCGCAGGTGCCCACCACGAGGGCGAGCGACGGCACCACACTCGTGAGGATGTTCACCGGCACCCCGCACAGGCCGACGATCCCCATCGCCCACACGGCGCCCACGAACGGCGGCACGCAGGCCACGAGCGTCGAGCGCACGCTGCGGGCGGCGGTCGCCGAGAGCACGAAGGCGAGGGCCAGCCCCAGCGAGTTGAACACGAGCATGTCGCGGCGGAGCGCCTGCGAGGCGTGGTGCCGCAGCGCCGGCAGGCCGGTGAGCTCGAGGTCGAGCGCCACGCCGCTGCGGCGGGCGGCCGCGAGCGCCTCCTCGATTCCCTCGAGCGCCGGGCCGAGGCCCGCGGCGGCGTTCGCCGCCTCGTCGAGCCGCACGAGCACGAGCGACGAGGCGGCGTCGGCGGAGAGCAGGTGGCCGGCCACGAACGGATGGTCGGCGGCGCGGCTCCGTGCGGCGGCCCGGGCCTCCGCGTCGAGCGGCCCGTCGGTGTGCGGGATCACGGGGAGGAGGGCGCCGGCCATGCCCTGCCGTCGGACGTCGAAGATCGACCGCACTTCCACCACCCCCGGCACGGCGGCCAGGGCGGTGGTGAGGCCCCGCAGGTCGGCGAGCGGGCGTTCGTCGAACACGTCGCCGGAGCGGGCGGTGGCCCGCACGATGCAGTCGCGGTCGGGGGCTCCGAACCGCGCGGCCACCTCGTCGATGAGGCGGAAGTCGGCGGCGTTGTCGCGGAGCAGCGACCGCAGGTCGTCGTCGAGCCGGAGCCGGGAGATGCCCAGGGCGGCGACGGCCGTCAGGCCGACGACGAGGGCGAGCACGGCCCCGCGCCAGCGTCGGGGTCGGCCGGCAGGAGATGCCGTTCCGCCGGGTCCACGATCCACCGGCGGCAGTCCGGCGCCCCGCAGCGGCAGGGGATCGCGGCGTCGGCCGGCCAGCAGTAGTCGATCGAGAGCTCCTCGCCCGGCTCGATGGAACGGATCGTCTGCAGCCACAGCCGGTCTTCCTGGAGGTCCTTGTCTTCGTCGAACCAATAGAAAAGTTCGCAGTTCGGATCGCAACTATGATTCACGAATCGCAACGGCGCGGCCGGTTCGAGCAGGCGGCCGGTCGGCAATTCCATGCAATACGAGGGGTCGGCGGGGTGCTCGTCGAGCACGTCCCCCTTGATCTCGCCGATCACCAGGCCGGAACGAAGCCGGCGGGCCGCGAACACGCCCTGGCCGACGTGCGTGGGGCCGACGCGGACGAGTCTCTTGAGACGCTCACGATTCGATTCGAGGACGGCGGGGGGATTGGAACTCATGGTGCGGCGACGAACTCTACCCGTGCACGATTCGAGGAGTCAACGGTCCTGCGCGTTCCGCGACCGCAGCGCGGTTTTCCGACGAGGCCATGATCAGGCCGCCAGCGTGTCCCTGATCCGCTCGAGCAGTTTCTTCGTGGCCACGATCCCCTCGGGCTCGGAGAGGGCCGTGCCCTCGTACTCGATCCCGATCCAGCCGCGGTAGCCCGCCGCCATCACGAGCCGCAGCATGCGCTCGTAGTCGGTCCGCACCTCGTTGCCGGCCTCGTCGAACTCGTGGCTCTTCGCGCTCACGCCCTTGGCGAACGGCATCAGTTCCTCGACGCCGCGGTAGCGGTCGTAGTCGTGGAAGTTGCCGAAGTCGGGAAGCGTGCCGCAGTTCGGCCGGTTCACGAGCTTCATCACGCCCGCCAGCCACTCGCCGTTGCTCGACAGCCCGCCGTGGTTTTCCACGATCACGTTCATCGCGAGCTGCTTCGCAAACTCGGCGAGCCGCGCCAGGCCGTCGGCCGCGAGCTTCTGCTGCTCGGCGAAGGAGCCCTTGCTGGCGGCATTGACGCGGATCGAATGACACCCGAGCCGCTTCGCCGCCTCGACCCAGGGAAAGTGATTTTCGATCGCCTGCGTGCGGGCCTTGTCGTCGGGATCGCCGAGGTCGCCGAGGCCGTCGCACATCACGAGCACGTTCGTCACGCCCTCGTCGGCCGACCGCTTGGCGAGCTCGGCGATGTAGTCGGCATCGCGGGCCTTGTCCTTGAAGAACTGGTTGACGTATTCCACGGCCTCGATGCCGAACTCGCGCCGGGCCGCCTTGGGGAAGTCGAGGTTGTCGAGCTTGCCGGCGAACAGCGTCTTGTGCAGCGACCACTGCGCGAGCGAGATCTTGAACGGGAGCGGCTTCGCGGGCGGCTCGGCTCGTGCGCTCAGTCCGCGCGAGGCGCCCAGCCCGGCGGCGGAGGCGGCCCCGGCGAGCAGCGAGCGGCGGGAGAGGCGATGGCGGTGCGGCACGGGCGAGCCCTTCAGTCTTCCGGACGAATATACCGGCGCGTCGGCAGGTACGCCGCCACCGGCAGGAAGCAGACGGCCGCCGCGAGCATCGCGCCGGCGAACAGGAGATAGTAGGCGGTGCCCGTCACGAGCGGCTGGCCGTCGGCCCCCGTGGTCGCCCAGTTGACGGCGGCCGCCAGCAGGTTGCCCGCGGAGACGCTCAGCATGTACAGCCCCATCACGATGCTCTTCAGGGCCAGCGGGGCCTGCGTGTAGGAAAACTCGAGGCACGTCACGCTCACCATGATCTCGGCGGCGGTGAGCACCGCGTAGGCCGCGAGTTGCCAGCCGATCGTCGGCCGCCCCCCGGCCTCGATCCGCCATTCGGCCGCGGCGATGATCGCGAACGACGCCGCGGCGAGGAACAGCCCCAGGGCGATCCGCGCGAGGGGAGGGAAGGGCACGACCCGCTCCACCGCCGGCCAGATCACCGCGGAGAACAGCGGGATGAACGCCAGCACGAGCAGCGGGTTGAGGGCCTGGATCTGCGAGGGGAGCCATTCGATGCCGGCGAACGAGCGGTCGAGCTTCGTGGCCTGCAGCACCCACGACGAGCCCGTCTGATCGAACAGCGCCCAGAACACGGCCACGAACAGATACACGAGCGCCAGCCGGCCGAGCGCCCCGCGGGCCTCCGGGCCGAAGGCCTCGCGGAGCGCCCCCAGCCCCGCCGGGGGCACGTGCACGAACGAATGCCGGCCGAGCCAGAAGATCAGCGTGGCCGCCGCCATGAACAGGCCCGGCACGCCGAACGCCCACCCCGGCCCGAACTTCTCGAGGAGCCACGGCGTGAGCAGGCTCGAGACGAACGCCCCGAGATTGATCGCGAAGTAGAACCAGCTGAACACCCGCGGCAGCAGCCCCTCGTTCGTCGGCCCGAACTGGTCGCCGACGTGGGCCGACACGCAGGGCTTGATGCCCCCGGAGCCGACCGCGATGAGCGCGAGCCCCGCCGCCAGCCCCAGCCGCGTCTCGTCGATGGCGAGCGCCGCATGCCCCGCGCAATACACGAGCGAAAGCAGCATGATCGTCGGATACTTCCCCAGGAAGAAGTCGGCCACGATCGCCCCCACGATCGGGAAGAAGTACACCGCCGCCGAGAAGGCGTGGTACCAGAACTTCGCCTCCCCCTCGCCCATCGGCGCCGGCGCCCCGTCGCGGCCGGCGAGGAGCGTGGTCATGAACACCACGAGGATCGCCTTCATGCCGTAGTAGCTGAACCGCTCGGCGGCCTCGTTGCCCACGATGTAGGGCACGCCGGGCGGCATGCCGGGCGTGGCGAGGGGGCTCGTGCGGTAGGCGGCGCGGCCGGGCATGGGGCGTGGATCGCGGGAGGCGTCGTGCGCCCGGCAGCATGAATGATGCCCGTCCGAAACGCAATCCAACGTAGGACAGGCTTCAGCCTGTCACGTGGGACAACTCGTTGGCGCCGGCTCGGGGTTGCCCACGCCCTCTCGCCGGACGTTCGCCTCGGCCCTCCAGGCCTCGGCTCTCTGCATGTCCGCTTCGCTTCGGCATCCTTGCCTTCGCTCGCTCCCATAGCCCGCTCGAGGGCATGGGCAACCCCTCGCCTCCCGGGTTGGGGTTTATGGACCCGTGGCCGTTCAGAATCGTGCACAATGCTCCTATGGCTGTCGCTGCTTTTGCTCAACTGCCCGTTTCGACCCGCGCTGCCGGCCTGCTCGTGGTCACGGTCGATCGCCTCCCCGCGTGGATGCTCTCCGCGTGGGGCGCCACGTGGGTGTCGACGCCTGCGTTCGATGGCCTCGCCGCCGCCGGCGTGGCGCTCGATCGGCTGATCGCGACGGGCGTCGATCCAAGGGCGACGCTCGCCGACCTCGCGCAGCATGGCCGCATCTGGGAGGCGGCCCGGGCGAGGGAGTGGCCCGCCGTGATCGTCACCGACGATTCTCGACTCCCGGAGCGGCCGCACGGAGTGGACGTCGTCGAGGTGCCGGCGGTGCCGACGGAGCGGTGTGCCGAGGATGACGCCGCCACGAATCTCGGTCGGCTGTTCGCGCGGGCCTGCGACGTGGTGGCAGCTGGCCGGCACCGGCTCGTGTGGGTTCATGCCGGAAGCCTCGGGGTGGCGTGGGACGCGCCGCTCGGCCACCGTGAGGCGTATGTCGACCCAGAGGATCCGCCGCCACCGTCCGGTGCTGCCGTGCCCTCGTTTGCCGTCGACGCCGACACCGACCCCGACGTCGTGATGGGATGCCGGCAGGCGTTCGCCGGTCAACTGACGCTGCTCGACGCGTGCCTCGGCCCGGTCCTTGCCGCCGTGCGCGCGCTCGAGCCCGCGTGGGCGATCGCCGTGGTCGGCCTGCGGGGAATGCCGTTGGGGTTGCATGGTCAGGTGGGCCCTGCGGCGTTGGCCGACTCGTCCGGCAGGCCGTACGGTGAGTGGGTGCACCTGCCGGCGATCGTCGCGGCCCCCGACGGCGCGATGGCGGGCCAGCGGTTCGGCGGACTCGTGACGCCGGCCGACGTGGGGGCCACGCTCGTGGATCTCGCCGCGCCAGTGGCTGCTGCGCTCGCAGCCGCGCCGCAGGGGGATGGCCGGAGTCTCATCGGCCTCTTCCAGGACTGGAGCCATGAGCCGCGCGACCGCGTGGTCGTGGCCGTCGGTGACGAGCGGGCGATCGTGACGGATGAGTGGCACCTGATCGTGGGCCGCTCGCCCGCAGGGGAGCGGGTGGTGCGGCTGTTCGCGAAGCCCGACGACTTCTTCGAACTCTCCGACGTGGCCGATCGCTGTCCCGCGGTGGCCGAGGAACTCGCCGCCATGTAGGTGCAGATTGTCAATCTGCACCAGCGCCCGGCTGTATTCCGCAGAGTGCCACTCTGCGGCTACAGGGCGGATCCCACAACCCGGTAGGTGCAGATTGTCAATCTGCACCCGCAACCCGGCCGCAGGCTGGGTAAAACCGCCGTTTGCCCAGCCTACGGCGGCCGCTATCCTCCCCGCCCCTTGCAACCACCCATGGGCCGACCGCCATCGAACCGCGTCGCCGACGTCGTGCGCCGGGCCTTGCCCTGCGCCGCCTGGGCGGCGTTCGTGCTCGCTGCGGCGGCAGTTGCCGCGGAGCCTCCGCCGCCAGCCGTCAAGCTGCGGATCACGTGGGGCGGCGGCAAGCCGGCGGCCCGCGCGGGGCGGATCGAACTCGTCGATCCCGGCACCGCGCCCGACGCCACCGTGTGGCGGCTGCTGTCGGCGGATCCGCTGGCCCTGTCGACGATGCACGAGGCCGGCGGCTCGATCGAGATCCACGAGCCCCGCGGGCTCGACATGAACGGCGTGGAGATCGCCGTCGTCGACTGGCGTCGGGCCCGGCTGCGGGTCCGGCTGGCGCGACGCGAGGCCGGCGAAGCCCCGATCGTGTTCGACGGCGCCGTGGCCGGCCTGCTCACCGGTGCCGTGCAGAAGCCGCTCGACGCCGAGGGCAATCGGCTGGCGATCTCTCGCGCGCCGGGAGACGAGCTGCGTGTGACATTCGCGCCGGGAGAGTCGGCGATCCGTCGGCCGGGCGACACGGCGACGCTCCTCGTGCATCCGCTGGTGTCCGGCCAGGCCGCCACGGCGGGGGCGTATGACCTGAAGGTGCGCGTGCGGCAGTCGGGCGCCACGACCGACAGCCACACCCAGACGGTGCCCGTCGAGGAACAGCCCGGCGCGGCCGCCGACCTGCGCGACTTCCGGCCGCTGCGGCTGGACGTGCCGCTGCCCGAGGAGGAGGGCGGGGTCGACATCGACCTCGAGCTCGTCGAGCGCGGGGGCAGCCTGCGCTGGTCGCGGGCGGCCGCGAGCCGCACCATCCAGGTGGTCGCGGTCGCCGATGCGCCCGCCGCGCCCGCCGCCGCGGAGTGGAAGGTGGTGTATGAACTCGATCCGGGCAGCCCCAAGCTGCTCGAGCGGCTGCTCAGACTCCCCGGGATGGGGCTGCCGTCGCTGCCGCTCCCGGCCGTGTCGCTGCCGAAACTGCCGCGGCCGTCGTTCACGTTGCCGAAGGTGTCGCTGCCGACGCCCTCGCTTCCGAACGTGCCCCTGCCGAACGTGCAGGTGCCGAAACTGCCGACCGTCGGCTCGATGGTTCCGCGGATGACGGGCCTGCTGGCCGTCGGCCACTCGGTCCTCGAGAGCCACGACCTCGGGCCGATGCTCCGGCTGCCGCCGGCCGGCGACGCGCCCGCGTGGGAGGGGCTCGCGTTGCCGACGAGCGAGCCGGGCATGCCGCACCTCGTGGAGGTGGAGTATCCGCTCGACCAGGAGATGGTGCTCGGCCTGGCCGTGCTCGAGGAGGTGGACGGCGGGGTGCAGGCCACCGCGACGAGCGGCATCGACCTGCGGCCGTCGCTCATCGATGCGGCCAAGACGAAGGGCCGGGCGGGCACGCGCCGGTTCGTGTTCTGGCCGCGCACCCGCGCGCCGCTGCTCGTGATCACGAACCTGTCGGCCCGCTCGCCTGCGATGTTCGGCAAGGTCCGGCTGCTCGCGGGCCCCGCCACGGTCGCGGTGCGGCCGCGCTCGGCCGACGGGCCGCGCCGGTTCTACCTGCACCTCGCGGAGCCTGATTTCGCGACCTTCGGCGCCGCCGGCCGCATGGATGCGGCGTCGGGCCGGTCGGTCGACGACTGGGATTCCTTCCTGGGGGGTGCGCGACGCTCGGCCGACTGGGTGGTCGCGCAAGGGGCGGCGGGGATGCTCGTGGGCGTGCATGCCGACGGCGCCGCGCTCTGGCCGGCCTCCCGGGGCGAGCGGTCGCCGCGCTGGGACAGCGGCGGCTCGTTTGCGGGCCGACTCGATCCCGAGCCGAAGGACGTGCTCGATCTGCTCTGCCGGGTGTATGCCCGCGAGCGGCTCGGGCTCGTGCCGGCCATCGTGGGCAAGGGGCCGGTGCCCGCGCTCGACGGCCTGCTCGCTGCCGACGAGGCCGGGGCGACGGGCGTGGTGGCGGTGGGCCGCGACGGCAGGCCGATCGTGGCCGACGGCGGGCGGAGCCCACACTACAACGTGCTCGATCCGCGGGTGCAGGCGGAGGTGGAGGCGATCCTCGCCGAACTCGTGGAGCGGCTGCGGGCGGCGCCGGCCGTGGATGGGCTCGCGCTCGTGCTGCCCCACGACGGCTGGCTGCACTGCCCGGGCCTCGCCACCGCGCTCGACGACGCGACGTTCGCCCGGTTCGCGGCGGCGGCCGGCGCGGAGGCGGAGCCGCTCGTCCGGCCCGTTCTCGGCACCATTGACGCCGGCAGGTTCGCCTCGCGGGCGGCGCTCGTGGAGGGACCGCTGCGCGAGCGGTGGCTCGCCTGGCGCGAGGAGACGGTGGCCGCGTTCCACGCCCGGCTGGCCGACATCGTCGCGGCCGGCCGGCCTGCCTGGAGCCTGCATGTCGTGCCGTCGACGCTGTTCGTCGTGGGCCGCTTCACCGAAAAGTTTCGTCCGCATCTCGCGGCCGAGCCGCGGGATGGCGAGGTGCTCCGCGAGGCGGGGCTCGATCCGGCGCGCATCACGGCCCACGGCCGGATCGTCTACGTGGCGCCGCATGTCCATGGCGCCGGCGACGACGTCGGCGAGCGGGGCGTCGCCCATCAGGCCAACCGGTCGCTGCCGCTGTTGCGTGGCGCGGCGGGGGCGGCCCGCGCCGGCGCGCTGCTCCTCGAGCAGCCACGGCCGGCCGACGTGCGCGACGCGGTGGCGCATGCCTCCTTCGCCGCGAAACCCGCCGGGCCGGTGGCGATCGCGACGCCTCCCGGCGGCGCCGACGCGCAGCGGTCGCTCGCGGAGTCGCTGATCGCGGCCGACCCGGAAATCGTGTTTGATGCGGGCCTGCTGCACGCGTGTGTCGACGAGCGCGACGAGCGGTCGCGGGAGGCGGTCGGCATTCTCGGGCCCGGCCGGATGGAGATCGTCGCAGGCGCGCCGGCACCGCTCGTCGTGAGGGCCCGAGAAGGCGAGGCGGGTGTCTGGGTGGCGGTCGTGAACGCCGGCGGCACGCCCTGCCAGGCGGTACTCGGCACGGGCACGGCGCCGACGGCCGTCATCGACGCGGTCTCGAAGGCGGGGCTTCCCCTGGGCCCTGCGGGCGAGATCGTGGTGCCTCTCGGGCCATGGCAGGTGCGCACCATTCTCCTCGAGGGGGCCGAGCGGCTCTCCGCGGTGCGGGTGGTGCACGATCCAGACGTGCTGCAGGCGATCCCCGGCCTGCTCGCCGAACTGCAGACGCGCCGGGCGGCGCTCGAGATGCCCGCGCCGCTGCCCGTGCTCGACAACCCGAGCTTCGATCTCCCCGCGCTCGACGGCCTCGTGCCCGGCTGGGAGGTGGTCGAATCGGGGCGGGGGGCCCTGCGGCCGGTTGCCGGCAAGCCCTCGGAGGGGGGCGCCGGGATCGCCTTCTCATCCGAGAACGGACTGGCGACGCTCCGCAGCAATCCGTTCAAGGCCCCCGACACCGGCCGGATCAGCATCGCGGTGTGGATGCGGGCCGGCAGTGCCGACCTCCAGCCGCCCCTGCGCATCGCGCTCGAGGCGGTGCAGGACGACCGTGAGTTCTACCGCTTCGCGGCCGTGGGCCGGGGCCCCGGCGCGATGCCGCTTTCAGCGGCGTGGTCGCAGTTCGTGCTGCAGGTCGACGACCTGCCCACCCGCGGCCTCGACTCGCTGCGGGTGCGGCTCGACCTGCTCGGGCCGGGCGTGGTGGAGGTGGACGACGTGCGCGTGTTCGACCTCGCCTTCGACGAGGCGCAGCGGGTGCGGCTCTCGAAGATCCTCGCGGCCGCGGAGCAGCGTTGGGCCGCCGGCGACGTGGGGGGATGCCTCGCGGAGCTCGACGGGCCGTGGCTGCGGTTCCTGCGGTCGCACGTGCAGGCCGTGCCGGGGGAGATGACCGCGGGCACGCCCCGGGCCGACGGTGATCCGGGTGGCTCCGCTCCGGCCCGCAGCGGCGTCATCGACCGGGTCCGCCGCTGGTGGCAGTAGGCCTGGTGCGCGTTGCGCCCGGGCGTCGTCAGCCCGCGTCGGGCGTGGGCGTCGACTTGCGGCTGCGGCGGCGGGGCGCCTTCGGCGTGGCCCACTCCTTGGTGAGTTCCTCGAACACCTCCGGCGCCTCGTAGCGGACCACGTTCGGCCCCTCGGGCATCGGGCCGATGAGCGAGCGAAACACCGGCGCGCCGCGAAGGTCGAGGTCGGTGCTGCAGTCGTCGACGCCGATCTGCAGGTGGGTGCGCAGGATCTGCTCGGGCGAGTCGAAGTCGTGGATCACCAGGCTGCCGTCGGCGGCCCGGGTCACAATCCGCCAGGTGTTTTTCTTGGCCATGGAAGGGGGCTCTGGGGTGCTTCCGGAACAATCGGCCAGCGCATGGCCGCGCCGCGAACTGTGCGACGCGGGCCCGCCTTTCCGGCACGTTCCATGCAGGCGGACTCTGCCGCCGGCAGCACGCGGCACCCCGTCGCTCCCGCTTCGGGCTTACTGGTGTGGCCGGTTGGAAGCCTCGGGGCCCGCGTGTCCTCCTCACATCGAGTGCAGCCGGGCGGGCTGCGGGGCGGCGGCCGGCGGGTCGTCGTCGGCCACCACGCGGATGTCCCACGGGCCGCCGATGGCATACGTCACGCCCCGCCAGCGGGTCGACGTGAGCGTGAGGGCCTCGAGGATCGCCCCGCCGTACACCGCCTGGGCCGCGAACGTGCCCCGGATGGCGTCGGTGAGGCGGGCGGGCGCGGCGGGCCACCTCCCGGGCACGGCCCTCCGCACGATGCGCTCGATCCAGAGGAAGAGCGTCGGCAGCGACGCGAGGAATGCGCCGAGGGCCGCGGCCAGGCCGCCGCAGGCCACGGCGTCGCCGCGGGCGACGGCGAGCCAGAGGGCCACGGCCGTGGCCGCGACCGCGAGCGGCGCCGACAGGCCGAACACGGCGACCACCGGCCAGGTCGGATGGTAGAGCCGGGCGGTGAGCAGCTGGCGGGTGATCCACGGCAGGAGGGCCCCGAACGTCACCTGCTCGCGGTTGACGGCGATCAGCGCGGGGAGGAAGGCCACGCGTCGCCCCGTGCCGGCGAGGGCCGTGGTGAGGAGCGTGTCTTCGCAGAACGCGGCGGCCCACTTCTCGCGCAGCCCCGCCGAGGCGAGCAGGCTGCTCTCGATGGCCAGCGTGCCGCCCCACGGGATGCCGAAGCAGACCATCTGCACGAGCGCGCCCGCGTTCCAGCCGGCCCGCGTCCACGAGCCGAGGTCGTCGCTCGGGGGCGCATACCAGCGGTTGCCGGTGGCCACGCCGCAGCCGTCGGCGGCGAGGGCCGTGCCGAGGCTCCGCAGCCACGTGGGCGGCGGCACGACGTCGGCATCGAGAAACGCCACCATCGCCGTGTTGCGCTCGGCATCGCGCAGCCCCTGGAGCAGGCTCGCGCACTTGAGGCTCGACGTCGATGGCCGGCGGGCGAGCGATTCGACGACCACGCGGCACCGTGGCTGCGCGGCTGCAAGCGCCGCCTCGACGTCGGCCCACGCGGGGTCGGCCTGCGAGTCGACGATCACGCGCAGTTCATAGTCGGGATGATCCTGCGTCACGGCCGCCCGGATCGTGTCGCCGAGAAACGGGTCGGAGCCGCGGAGGCAGAGGATCATCCGGGCCGGCGACAGGCAGGCGGCGCCATCCGCGGGCGTGCCCGGCGCATGCCGGCAGATCCGCGCGAAGCGGGCCACGAGCACGACCTGCGTGGCCGTGATCAGGAGGAGCGCCGTGATGCACGCGATGTCGAGCGGCGTCATGCGCAGGCCTCCGCGGCGACGGCTGCCACCTCCCGGGCAGTGGTCTCGGGCGTGGCATCCAGGCGACGGCGCAACCGCGCGGCGAAGGCGTTGCGCAGCGCGGCGGTGGCGGCCGCGTCGAGACACGAGGGGTCGGTGTGGAACAGGAACGTGAGCCGCCCGCCGTATTCGGCCGCCGCCACGGCGACGGCCGTGCCGCGGCGCAAGGGCGCGATCGGCTCGACGGCCACAAGCGTGAGCGGGCCCACATTCACGAGGCCACCGCGCCGATCCGCGGGCCGCGCGAGGATCCGGCCGAGGTTCGTGAACAGGGCCGTCGCGGCGGTGGAGCGGTCGGCGACGAGCCGGGCGATACCCCCGGGCATGCGGCGGGCCGCCGCCACCGTGAACAGGAACGTCATCCCGAGGCCGAGCCGCTTGATGAGCTGCATCTCGGCGTGCAGCGATGCGGCCAGGCCGGCCGACGTGATCTCGGTGCGAGTGCGGTCGAGGAACACCATGCTCACCACGTTGGCGGCCGGCAGCCGGCGGTCGGCAGGGCGGCGCATGTTCATCGGAATCGAGAGCCGCACCACGTCGCGGGCATGCGTGCAGGCCGCGGCGGGCAGGGCCTCGAGCAGGGCCTCGAAGAGCGCGGCGGCGGCGAGCTCATTGAGCGAAACGCCCGCCCTCGTGGCCGCTCGCCTCAACCCGCGGGCTTCCCCGGCGGTGAACGCGGCCTCCGCCCGCTGGAGTGGCCTGGCGAGGGGAGCGTCGGCGTGAGCGGCGTCGTGAGTGAGCCGCACGGGCCGGTGCCGGAGGAACTTCCACACCCCTTCGAGCCCCCGGGCCTGCGCGGGAAGCGACCGCAGCAGTTTCCAGGAATCGAGCCCGTAGCGGCCGCGGCCGCGGAGCCCGCGCGGATCGGGAGGTGGGCCGCCGCGGGTTTCACCGCGCAGCGTGGCATCGAGGAGCCCACAGAAATCGGCGAGGAAGGCGAGGGCGCCGAGGCCGTCGCAGGCCACGTGATGAAACTGGGCGAGCACGTCGCCCGTGCCCGTCGGGCGGTCGATGACGACGATCCGGGCGAGCGGCCCGGCCGCCAGGTCCAGTGCGGGAAGCGCCGGCAGGTCGTTGTCGCCGTGGGCTGCGAGCGTCATGACGGCCGGGGCGTGGCCGGCCGTGAACCGCGGCGCGAGGCCCGCGCGCTCCTCGACTCGGGCGACGAGGAGCGGGTGCCGGCGGAAGGCCTCGGCGGCTGCGATCGCGACGGCGGCGTGGTCGAGCGGCCCGTCGAAGGAGAGCCGGTAGAAGAAATCGAGCGGGTGCGACGGCGTGCCGTCGCGCAGCAGGTATTCCTCGAAGGGCGTCAGCGGCAGAGGGAACGTCATGCGCGGGCCCGCCTACAGGACGCGTTCATCGGGTGCCCCCAAAAAGCCCGGAGCGGAAGCGACGGGGTCGGCATGGCATCGCACTTCGCGGGTGAACGAGCCTCCGCGGCTTCAGGACGCCGCCGCGGTGGGCACCGCGGGGCCGACGGGGCGGCGGCCGAAGTCCGACTCGATCGCAAACTGGGACATGCGCAGGAGCGTGGCGTCGTCGAGCGCGGGGCAGGGCATGTGGCCGGCGATCGCGTCGGTATGACGTCGATCGAACACGGGATCATTGCGGAAGTAGCTCTGGTAGACGTCGAGCTGCGTCTTGAGCATGTCGGCGAACCACTGCTCGTCGCAGAGGTCGGGATCGTCGGGCGAGGCGGCGACGGAGAAGGTCTCCACGGCCTGCTGGATCACGCGGCCGAGCGTGTGCATCGACAGCGGCTCGGGATGCGTGAGGTGGAATGTGCGGCCCCGGGCCGCGGGCGTCTGTACGGCGTGGGCGATCACCTCGGCGACCCAGTCGACGGGGACGAAATTCTTGTGGTCGGCGTGGTTCACGCCGAGCAGCGCGAGCAGGGCCGGGCCGCTCGTGGAGCCCTTCACGACGCGGGTGAGCAGCGTATGGCCGAGGCGGAGGCCGGCGTAGAAGCCGTGGTAGGTCGACGTGTAGCCGGTCTCGGAGTCGCCGACGATGATCGACGGCCGGTACACCGTGGCGGAGGCGAAATCCGCGGCCCGCACCATCTTTTCGGCCTCGCACTTGCTCGTCTCATAGTCGTTGCCGAAGGCCTGGCCGACGTCGAGGTCGTCCTCGTGCACGACGCCGCTGCGCAGGCCGCAGACGTAGGCCGTCGACACGTGATGGAAGTGCTCGATGCCCGCCGCCTGGGCGAGCGCGATCGCGTTGCGGGTGCCGGTGACGTTCGAGAGCCAGGGCTCGGCCGCCCGGTCGCTGCCGCGGAAGCTCAGCGACGCGGCGTTGTTGAGCAGTTCGGAGCAGTTCCAATGCACCCAGTGGCGATCCTTGTCCGAAAGGCCGCAGAGGGGCTGGGCGAGGTTCCCCTCGAGCACGACGGGCCGGGGCAGGGCGGTGTCGAGCGCGTCTTCCCAGTGGCGGACGAGCGCCTCGACCCTGGCGGCGGCCGAACGCTTGCGGTCGCGGCGCACGAGCAGGGCCAGGCTGCGGCCGGCCAG
>JBJSZP010000039.1:0-2655 GCA_046090365.1 Planctomycetia bacterium | reverse complement strand
AGCATCGCCCGCGGTTCGAGTTGCTCGACGCGGCCAAGAACGGCCGTGGCAGGACTGCGTCGGGCCCGAGAGCCCACCGTGCCCGTTAAACCGGGCCGCCCGCGCAGGAAAAGAATGCTGAGAAGCGACACGTCCGTGGCTCCTCCGAAAAGTACGGCTCTAGGACGATAATAGTTCGCCGAACGCACCGAATCCACGTTTCGGTGCGTAAAACAGCCCGGGCCCGAGCATGGCGGGCGGGCAACGGGGGCGGGACACCTTGCCTGCACCAAGACAGGCTGAAGCCTGTCCTAAGGGTGTCAGCCGACGAGGCGGTTCATCGCGGCGACGAGGTCCTTGACCGCGGCGATGCTCTTGTCGAGGGCGGCGCGTTCGTCAGGGAGGAGCTTGAGCTCGATCACCTTTTCGACGCCGCCGCTGCCGAGGATCACCGGCACGCCCACGAAGTAGCCGCCGACGCCGTATTGCTTGTCGCAGTAGGCGGCGCAGGGGACGAGACGCTTCTTGTCGCGCACCACGGCCTCCACCATCTGGGCCGTGGCCGCGGCCGGGGCGTAGTAGGCGCTGCCCGTCTTGAGGAGGCCCACGATCTCGGCGCCGCCGTTGCGGGCCCGCGTCACGATCGCGTCGAGCTTGTCCTGGGCGATGAGCTGCGTGACCGGGATGCCGCCCACGCTCGTGCAGCTCGGGATCGGCACCATCGTGTCGCCGTGGCCGCCGAGGAGCATCGCGGAGATGTCTTCCACGCTCACGCCGAGCTCCATGGCGAGGAAGGCGCGGTAGCGGGCCGTGTCGAGGATGCCGGCCTGGCCGATCACGCGGGCGGCGGGGAAACCGGTCACCTGGAAGGTGCGCTGCACCATCGCGTCGAGCGGGTTCGAGACGACGATCACCACGGCGTTCGGGCTCGTGTCGCGGACCTGCGCGGCCACGTCGCCCACGATCTTGGCGTTGGTGGAGAGGAGGTCGTCGCGGCTCATGCCCGGCTTGCGGGCGATGCCGGCGGTGACCACGACGACGTCGCTGCCCGCGGTGTCGGCCCAGTTGGTCGTGCCGGTGAGCTTGGCGTCGAAGCCCATGATCGGCGAGGCCTGGAACAGGTCGAGCGCCTTGCCGGCGGGCATGCCTTCGGTGGCCGGGATGTCGAGGAGCACCACGTCGCCGAGCTCGCCGGCGGCACACCAGT
Source organism: Planctomycetia bacterium (assembly GCA_046090365.1). Classification (GTDB taxonomy): domain Bacteria; phylum Planctomycetota; class Planctomycetia; order Pirellulales; family UBA1268; genus RGVT01. The sequence continues at coordinate 1,469 of JBJSZP010000039.1, read as the reverse complement.
GGGCGGTGGTCGCGCCGACGTTGCCGGCGCCGATGATCGAGATTTTCGCACGTCGCATGGCCGATGAGTCTCCGGGGGTGGCCCGGAGTGTGGCCGCCGCGACGGGTGCGGACAAGCCCCGCCCGCGGGCTACGGCAGTTGCACGCGGTCGGGGAGCGAGGCCCGCTGCCGCCGCCGCGCGAGGCGGGCGTCGCGGTTGAAACGCCACGCGCCGAACGCGAGCACGAGGCCCACGAGGCCGGCGAGCGCGAGGAACGCCCAGCCGAGCAGGCTCGTGGCGTCGGCGGTCGACGGCTCCGGCACCCACAGCGCCCGCTTGCCGATCATGAGCGGCGTCTCCTGGCGGGTGGATTCGGCCACCTCGCGGCCCTGCTCCTTCGGCAGCGGGTAGGCATAGCGCTTCATCGCGAAGCCGCTCACGCGGACCGGCTCGTTGATCCGCTGGCCCGTGGGCATCCCCTCGGGGAGGTCGCGCACGCAGCACACGATCGGGTAGGTGTCTTGGAGGCGGTCGTTGACCTTGATCAGCGAGGTGGGCACGAACACGAACAGCTCCCAGTAATGGTCGCCGCCGATCTCGCGGCGCCGGCGCGGCTCGTCGATCTGGATGCGCGTGGCCCGGCGGGCCGTGCCTTGGAACGTGACGGGATCGCCACGATGTTCCGCGAACCAGCGGCGGGCCGGGTCGATGAGGGCGACGGCGTCGGCGGGCGGGCCGGCGGCCTCCTCGATCGCCGACTGCGTGCCGCGGCCGGCCGCCGCGAGGAGCGCGTAGAAGGCGTCGGTGTCGCCGGCGACGAGTTTCTTGCCGTCTTCGACGGTGTCGAAGAGGCCGTAGTCCATGCCGAGGCCGCCGAGCGGCGTGGCGGGATGCCAGGCGACGCGGCGGGCCACGACGAGCAGCCCGGCCGGGCCGGCAGGCCACGCGGCCGCCGTGCCCGGCGGGGGCTCGGGCCGCGGCCCGGGGGCCGTGGAGATGGGGAGCCCCGTGACCGTCACAGATTCGTCGAGCGGCTGCCAGCGCGGCCAGGCCTGCGGGATCGCGTCGGCGATCACGTCGACGAGGCCGGCGGCAGTCTTCACCCGCACGATGTCGAGCGACGGGCGGTTGGCGATCTCGGCCTGCTCCGGCGGCAGCTCGAGCGGGGCCGCGAACACGGCCCGCCCCTCGAGCTTCACAAAGGCGTCCCCCGGCTCCGGCAGCACGCCGGCGACGGGCGCCGCAGCGTCGGCCCAGGCGGCGAACGCGTCGGGCGGGGCGAGCGCGAGCCGCGCGAGCAGCCGCAGACAGACCTGGAGCTTTTCCGAGTTCCACGGGCCCGGGGCCTCGAGCGCCGCGCGGGCCGGGCGGTCGAGCTTCCAGGTCGTGAGGTAGTCGACCGGTGTGCCGGCCGGCCGGTCGGCCGCAGCGGCGATGCGCGCGACCGATGCGACGATCATGAGCAGCGCGACGACGAGCATGCACGAAC
>JBJSZP010000038.1:0-1918 GCA_046090365.1 Planctomycetia bacterium | reverse complement strand
ATGCGAAAACTGGAGGCCGTGGGCATACCCTTCTACGCCCCGCTCATCCGGCGGCGGCTGCGATCCCCCGGAGGCCGCACCCGTGATTCCCACGTTCCGCTCTTTCCAGGCTACGTGTTTTCACGGGTCGACGACGACCAGCGCCGCGCCGCCCTGGCCACCAACACGATCGCCCGCTGGCTCCCGATCGCCGACGAAGCCGCCCTCCTCGCCGATCTCCGCGGCATCAAGCAGCTCATCGATGCCGACTGTCCGCTCACGCCCGAGGCCCGGATCGAACCAGGCCAGAGTGTCCGCGTACGGAGTGGGGCTCTGCGGGGGCTCGAGGGCACGGTCGTCAGGCGCCATGGCGAGCAGCGGCTCGTGGTGGCGGTGCGGTTCTTGAATCAGGGGGCTTCGGTGGAACTCGAAGACATCGACCTGGAAAGGCTGTAGGAGGCGGCTCATGGTCTCGACGCTCACGCGATCGTTTTCCACTTGGCTTGCGAAGTCGTGGCGGGCTCGCTTGCCCACCCGCGAGGCCGTCGTCGTCACGGCGTTCCTCACGCTGCTGTTCGGCGTGTCGTACCTCGCGGCGTTCTTCGTCCGGGCCGAGCTCCTCTTCAAGGGCATCGATTCCGACACGATCCTCCGCACGATCGGCCTGGTCGTGGCGATCAAGGTCGTGCTGTTCTATTCGCGGGGATTCTGCCATCGGCCGTGGCGGGCCGCCCGGTTCGAGGATCTCAACCAGTTGCTGCGCACCACCACCACGGGCCTGCTCATCCTCGTCGCGCTCAACTATTCGATGCAGGTGCTCGGCGGCACGCAGATTCCCCGGTCGGTGCTCCTGCTCGACTGGACATTCACGCTCCTCGGCGTGGGCGGCATGCAGGCGCTGGCCCGCAGCATCTACGAAGAAGTCATGCCCGCCACGGCCGCGGGCAACCAGCGAGCTATCCTCCTCGTCGACGCCTCCGAGGCCGGCCGCGAGCTCGCCCTCGCGCTGGGGAGCATGAAGCCCCAGCGCTACCACGTGGCCGGAATCCTCGACGACAATCCCGATCACTACGGCGTCACGGTGGGCCGGGCGCGCGTGCTCGGCCCCGTATCGATGGCGCCCATGTGCGCGGAGCGGCTGCGGGTCGGGGAGATCGTGGTTCGCGAGGGGGCGATCTACGGACAGCGATTGCGGGCCCTGTGCGACGCCTGCGCGGCAATGAAAGTGCGGGTGCAGATCGCGGAAGACCATTCGTCGTGCACCGCCGACCGCACCCGGGCCACGATCAAGCCGATCACCGTCCGCGACATCCAACTCAACGACCTCCTCACGCGGCCGGCGGCCCACGTCGGCGACGACGACTTCCACGTGTCGCCGTTTCTCGCCGACCGCCGCGTGCTTGTGACGGGCGCGGGCGGATCGATCGGCGCCGAGATCTGCCGGCAGGTCGCCCGATTCCACCCGGCGCGGATCGTACTCGTCGACCGGTCGGAGCCGGCCCTGTTCGCGATCCATCGGGAACTCGCCGAGTCGAAGGAAACGCCGGCGATCGAGGTGATCCCGCAGCTCTGCGACATCGGCAACCCCGACCGGGCCCACGCCCTGCTCGCCGAGCAGAGGCCCGACGTGATCATCCACGCGGCCGCCTACAAGCACGTGCCGCTCATGGAGCACCATCCGCTCGAAGCGATCGAAAACAACACGCTCGCCACCGCCACGCTCGCGGAGATCGCGGCCGAGCACGGCGTCGACACATTCATCGCGATGTCCACCGACAAGGCCGTCTACCCTTCGAGCGTGATGGGCGCATCGAAGCTCGTGGCGGAGCGGTTTCTCGAGTCGCTGGGCGACCAGTCGCGCACGAAGTTCGTGGTCGTGCGGTTCGGCAACGTGCTCGCGTCGAGCGGCAGCGCGGTGCCGCTGTTCGCCGACCGCCTG
>JBJSZP010000037.1:0-2234 GCA_046090365.1 Planctomycetia bacterium | reverse complement strand
GCAGTCGTCGCCCATGTTGCCGAACACCATGCTCTGCACGTTCACGGCCGTGCCCCACTCGTCGGGGATCTTGTACTTGCGGCGGTAGAGGATGGCCCGCTCGTTCATCCAGCTGCCGAACACGGCCCCCACGGCGCCCATCAGCTGCTCGAAGGGGTCCTGCGGAAAGCTCTTGCCCGTCCGCTCCTTGATGAGCTGGAGGTAGCGCTTGATGAGCTCGCGGAGGTGGGCCTCGGTGAGGTCGGTGTCGTTGTGGATGCCGAGCTGGTGCTTGAGCCGCTCCATCGTCTCTTCGAAGGGGTCGTGCTCGTTCTCGTGCCGCTTCTGCACGCCCATCACCACGTCGCCATACATTTGGATGAAGCGGCGGTAGGAGTCGTAGGCGAATCGCGGATTGCCGGTGGCCTCGGCCAGGCCGTGCACCGTCTCGTCGTTGAGGCCGAGGTTCAAGATCGTGTCCATCATGCCCGGCATGCTGTCGCGGGCGCCCGACCGCACGCTCACGAGCAGGGCCTTCTTCGGGTCGCCGAACTTCTTCCCCGTCTCCTTCTCGAGGAGCTTCACGTAGGCGGCCACCTGCTCCTCGAGGCCCTTGGGGAACTTCTTCTTGTTGTGGTAGTAGTCGATGCACACCTGCGTGGTGATCGTGAAGCCCGGGGGCACCGGGAGGCCGATCTTCGTCATCTGGGCGAGGTTGGCCCCCTTGCCGCCGAGGAGCGGCTTCATCGTGCCGTCGCCGTCGCACTTCTTGGCCCCGAAGTAGTAGATCATCCGCCCCGACTTCCCCTCGGACTTGGGCGACTTCCTGGCAGCGGACTTCTTCTTGAGCGTGGAGGCCATGGGCGGTGCTGAAACCTTTCAGGCGAGGGGGGAATGGCGTTTTTCAGTCGGGAAACACGCCAGAATCTACGTTCGGGGCCGAGGCCCGTCAACGAGCGGCTACTCGTGCTTGCCCAGCCACTCGTCGACGAGCCGCGCGAGGGTGCCGTCTTCGCGCATCCGCAGGATCGCGGTGTTGAGCGGCTCGCGGAGCGGGCTGCCCGGCGGCAGGCCGAACCCGAAGTCGAACGACTCGAACACCGGGCCCACGAGCTTGATCGAGCCGTACTTCGCCCGCGACACAAGGAACATCAGCTGCTGGCTCTCCGACACCACGGCCTCGACCATCCCCAGGGCCAGCGCGTCGAGGGCGTCGTTGACCGTGGCGAACTCCTGCGGCAGGAAGCCCCGCTGGCGGAGGAGCGGGATGATCGCCCCCGAGGCCTGCACGCCCACCGTCCTGCCGATCAGGTCGCGCGGGCCGTGGATCGTGCCGGTGACCCGCTCGGCCGTCATCGTCGCCGTGAGCACGCTCGTGAACGTGGCGATCAGGCCGATGCCGCCCACCATCCACATGAAGGCGATCACCCGGCCGAGCACGCTGTCGACGTGCTTGTCGTCGCACCCGCCCGTGATGATCGTCGACATGATCCACCAGATCGCCTCCCCCACGCCCCGCGGGTAGGCGGCCGGGAACGACTGCGGGTTGTGCCGCCGCTCAAACCACCAGAGGAGGTGGCCGGAGAGCAGCGCCAGGGCCGCCACGGCGGCGACGAGGCCGAGCAGCTGCCAGGTGATCATCGGCAGAACGGCCGCGAGGAATCCGGAATCGTTCCGCTGGCGGACGGCGATCCGCAGGCCGGAGTGAAAGATCGGGTGGGTGAGGTCCATGATCCGTTCCCGATCCTCGGTGATCGCGATGGGGCCGAGCAGGACGTCGGCCTTGCCGGCCGGGAGCACCTCGAGGAGCGCGGCCACGGAGGGTACCTTCACGAAATCCGTCTCCACGCCGAGCCGCCCGGCGAGGTCTTCCCAGATGTCGACGATCACGCCGACGGGCCGGTCGCCGTCCCACTCCACGGCCGACGCGATCGGCGTGACGGCGACGCGAAGCCGCTGTGGCGCGGGCGTGTCGTCTGCCGTGGCCCGGGCGGGCGCGAGGGTGGTGCAAAGGCAGATGATCAGCAGGCAGCGGACGGACTTCATTGGGAATCCTCCGGAAGACGGGAACGCACCGCCAGGGCGAGCAGCATGGTGCCGACAGCCAGGGCCGCGGCGGCGCCAAGCAGCGCCTCCGGTGGCACGGACACATCAGCAGAAGCGCTGCCGGCCGCGAGGTCGAGCGCAGCAGGGCCACCGGCCAATGCCAGGATCAAAAGCGGCATGCTGTTGTGGGCGACATGACAGACGATGGC
>JBJSZP010000036.1:0-4059 GCA_046090365.1 Planctomycetia bacterium | reverse complement strand
GGTTGTCCCCTACCATTGAGACGGCGTATTTGACCAGCGAAGCCATGGATGGCGCAGCGCAGGCAAATCCGAGCGAGCCGTAGCCTGGAGGGCGAAGGCGAGCGTCCGGCGAGATGGTAGGGGCGACCCCGAGCCGGCGCGCACGGTTACTCGATCAACCCCGCCAACGGGCCGCCTTTCGCACAGAGGGCGTCGACGGCGGCTGTGACGGCGGGGTCTTCCTCGACCGGCGGCGCGTGGTGGGGCTTGAGGCGGGCGTCGATCACGAGCGGGCCCCGGCAGCCCCAGTGCTTGTGGTGCGTGAAGGCGTCGACGCCGTGCACGTCGGCCGCGGGGTTCGACCGCGTGAACGTGACCCAGAGGAAGTTCTCCAGGCGGGCGGCCGTGAAGGCCGGGTCGTCGACGATCACGATGAGGGGGAACGCGCGGAGCGCGTGGTCGGGGCCGAGGGCGGCGCAGAGCCGCTCGACGTCGCCGCCCCACGGCGCCGCGGCGGCCGTCTCCCAGATCGCGGCGTCGGTCGGGGCGTCGAGCCGCGGTCGGGGCTCGATCCGCGGGCCAGCGACGGCCACGATGCCAGGGAGGCAGACGTGCGGGCTCGTGAAGCCGGAGGGGAGCGCGATGTCGGCGGGAAGTTCCCGGGGCAGCGGCTTGATCGCGGGCCCGCGCGCGGCGACCACGAGCTTCGAGCCGACGTTGAAGCCCGAGCCCGAGTAGTCGAGCGTGTCGATCGTGGTCTCGGTGTGGAAGTGGCAGTCGCGGTGCCAGTCGGCCCGCTCGAGGAGGTGGGCGAGGAACGGGGCCACGTCGTGGGCGTCGAGGCCGGGGGCGTCGTCGCCGGCGACGATGAACAGATACTTGGCGAGCGAGAGCTGGCCTTGGCCGAGGATCGCGGACGCCTGCGTGAGCAGTTCGGCGGGCCGCATCGACGGCTTCCACGGCAGGTAGCGCTCGCTCCCCACGGCGAGCAGGAGCGGATGCACGCCCGAGGCGTCGACGGCGTGGATGCTCCGCACGCCGGGCAGGACGGTCGGGATCACGGGGCCGGTGAGCTCGTGCACGAGCCAGCCGAAGAGCGTGTCTTCCTGGGGCGGCCGGCCGACGACGGTCACCGGCCAGATCGCCCCCTCGCGGTGCCACACGTGATCGACCCGCATCACGGGAAAGTCGTGGCGGCGGGCGTAGTAGCCGAGGTGGTCGCCGAACGGGCCTTCGGGCTTCGTGGCGCCCGGCTGGATCGTGCCCTCGATCACGAAGTCGGCGTCGGCGTAGATCGCGGGGCGATCGCGCCGGCGGACCATCGGGATTCGATGGCCGGCGAGGGCGCCGGCGAACGTGAGCTCCGAGAGGCCCTCGGGCAGCGGCATCATCGCCGACACGGCCATGGCCGGTGAGCCGCCCACGAAGATCGCCACCTTGAGCGGTTCGCCGCTGGCGAGCGCCGCCGCGTGGTGCACGCCGATCCCGCGGTGGATCTGGTAGTGGAGGCCCACCTCGCGGTCGTGCTCGTAGGCGTTGCCGGAAAGTTGCACGCGATACATGCCGAGGTTCGAGTGCTTCGTGCCGGGCCGGTCGGGGTGCTCGGTGTAGACGGCCGGCAGCGTGACGAAGGCGCCGCCGTCGCCAGGCCAGCCGGTCACCTGCGGCAGCCGGGAGAGCGGGATCTCGCGGGCGAGCACGGGGCCGCTGCGCACGCGGCGCGGCAGCATCGCGAGGGCGTCGATCGGCGACCGCCAGTAGCGACACGGCCGCTGGAGGGCCGCTGCGGGATCGATCTTGAGCTCCACGAGCCGCTTCACTCGGTCGAGCGTGTCGGCGAAGATCCGCTCGACGCGGGCCTCGGTGCCGTAGAGGTTCGCGAGTACCGGAAACGCGGAGCCTTGCGGTTGCGTGAACAGCACCGCCGGCCCGCCGGCGCGGAACAGCCGCCGCTGGATCTCGGCGATCTCGAGGTGCGGATCGACTGGATGATCGACGACGACCGCCTGCCCCTCGGCACGCAGGGCCGCCACACACGCCTGCAACGAACGGAATCCCATGGTGCTCCGAAAAAGGTGCCAGCCACCAAATCTGGGTAAACTACGAAGGAGTTATAGACATCTTGCCCAGATTTGGTGGCTGGCACCTTTTTTCCCTGGAGTGCGTGGAGATTCGCGATGGTGTCGCTCAAGAGCACGTATGCGGGCGGCCTCCGCTGCCGCGCGGAGCATGGACCGTCGGGGGCGACGCTCGTCACCGACGCTCCGGTCGACAACCACGGCAAGGGGGAGAGTTTCTCACCCACCGATCTCGTGGCCACGGCGCTCGGCACCTGCATGATGACGATCATGGGGATCGTGGCGGAGCGTCACGGCCTCGACCTCGCGGGCATGACGGCCGAGACCGAAAAGGTGATGACAGCCGCTCCGCCGAGGCGGATCGCGTCGCTTCGCACCCGGATCACGGTCCCGCTGCCGGCGGACCATCCTCAGCGGGCGACGCTCGAGCAGGCCGCCCACACCTGCCCGGTGCACAAGAGCCTCCATCCCGAGATCGACGCGCCGATCGAGTTCGTGTGGACGGGCTGATGATCCACGGGAAAGCAGCCGCCATGCAGCCGGGAATCCGAGCGCGGTGGGCGACGGCGATCATGCTGCTCGCCGGCGTGGCATCATTCGCCGGGGCGCGCGAGCCCGATCCGGCGGTCGCCGTGAGGCGGATCGCGGCGGGATCCTGCATCCGTCAGGACAAGCCCCAGCCGATCTGGCGGGCGGTCGCCGACTTCGCCCCCGACGTGCTCCTCCTCCTCGGCGACAACATCTACGGCGACACCGAAGACATGGCCGTGCTGCGGGAAAAATACGAAGTGCTCGCGGCCAATCCCGGCTTCGCCGACCTGCGCAGCCGCGTGCCGATCATCGCCGTGTGGGACGATCACGACTACGGCGAGAACGACGCCGGCCGCGACTACCCGCGCCGCCGCGAATCGCAGCAGGTGTTCCTCGACTTCTTCGGCGTGGCGGCCGACTCGCCGCTGCGGGCGCAGGAGGGCATCCATCGCGCGGTCGTCGTCGGCCCCCCGGGCCGGCGGGTGCAGTTCATCTGCCTCGACACGCGGTTCCACCGCTCGCCGCTCGCGTCGATCCCGCGGCTGGAACGCGTGCGGGGCGAGGGACCGTATCGGCCCACAGACGATCCCGATGCCACCGTGCTCGGCGCGGAGCAGTGGCAGTGGCTGGAGCGCGTGCTCGCGGAACCGGCCGAGGTGCGGATCCTTCTTTCGAGCATCCAGGTGGCTGCGACGGAGCATCACTGGGAGCAGTGGGGCAATTTTCCCGCAGAACGGGCCCGGCTGTTTCGCACGCTCCGCGACTCGCGCGCCACGGGGCTCCTCGTCGTGAGCGGCGACCGCCACAGCGCCGAGATCAGCTGCGTCGCCCCCGGCCCCGACACGCTTCCCCACCCGCTCTACGATCTCACGGCCAGCAGCCTCAACCAGCCGCAGGGCTCGGGCAAACGCGAGGAGCCCAACAAACATCGGCTGGGCCCACGGTTCCGCGACCCCAACTTCGGCGCGCTCGAAATCGACTGGGGCGCCGCCGCCGGGCCGACCGTCACGCTCGCGATCCGCGACGTCAACGGCGGCATCGTGCACGCGGAGCATGTGCGCCTCGCCGACCTCGCGCCTCCTGCCGCACCGTAGGACAGGCGTCCCGCCTGTCCTTGCCTGGTGGTGGCGCGCCGGCTTCGGGCTCCCCGTATCCCGTCGCCGGACGTTCACTGCGGCCACGACCAATCCGCCTGCGGCGGATCGGTGCCCGGCCTCCGTTCACTCGACTCCGGCTGCGCTGCGCCATCCATGGCTGCGCTTGCCTGCATACGCCTGCTCCAGGACACGGGGAGCCCGAAGCCTCCTCAACTGGAAAGGGGAGGCGGCGGGGACGGTCGGTGCGATGCGGAAGAGCCGACGGGCAGATACGCGGCTTACTCAGGGCGCACCATCACAGTTGAGAATGGACGAGCGATCGCCCTCGGCGATGGAGCAGCGTACCGCCGGCTCCGACGCCGGGTTGGGCGAGT
>JBJSZP010000035.1:0-3246 GCA_046090365.1 Planctomycetia bacterium | reverse complement strand
CCGGTTGGAGGTGGAGGAAGAAGTTGGTGAGCATCACCACGATCCGGTTGCGCCGGTCGAGCGGCATCGGATGGCGGAAGATGCTCTTCCAGATCTGGGAGTTGCGGATGGTTTCGCCGATGGCCATGGATCAGTCGCTTCCTGAACCTGCGTGTCAGACCGTGATGTAGGACTCGGGGTCGGCCCACTGGCCGAGTTCTTCCTGGAACGTGCGGCTCTTGTCGACCTCGAGCTGCCCGTCGTCGGCGACACGGATCGCGTAGCGCTCGAGCGGCCGCGGGGCCGGGCCCTCGAAGTTGACGCCGTCCTTGTAGAAGCCGCTGCCGTGGCAGGGGCACTTGAACTTCTGCTCCGCCTCCAGCCAGTTGGGCGTGCAGCCGAGGTGCGTGCAGACGGTCTTGAGGGCGTAGATCTGCTGCTGCCCGGCGACGTCGCTGTTCACGACCCACACGCCGTATTGGGCAACGAACTTCGTCTCCACCTTCCCGGACGGGAAGCCTTCCTTGAAGCCCACTTTGAACCGGCTCGGCGGCTCCGCGAGCACGTTGGGAAACATGAACCGGGCGAGGCCGAGCGTGAACAGGCCGCCCGTCACCGACAGGGCGGTGAAGCCCATCGCCATGAACGAGCCGAGCGCGATCTCGAGGAACCCGCGCCGGTCCTCTTCGCCCTCGGCAGCCTTCTTGACGACCGGCTTCGCGGGCCGCGGCGGCACGACCTTGGGGGCGGCGGCCGGCTTGGCAGCATGCTCTGCCGCCGGCTTGGCCGGGGCGGGCCGAACGGGACGAGGCGGCGCTTCGGCCTTGCTCACGGGGCCCGGCTTCGCACCCGCGCGGGCCGCCGCAAGAATGCTCGCAGTGTCGCGCACGACGGCGGCCTTCGCGGCGGTAGCCGCGGCAGGCTTTGCCGCCTTGGAGGCGGCGGGCTTCTCGGCCGGCTTCGCGGCAGCGGGCTTTGCCGCAGCGGCTGGCTTGGCTGCTGGTGCTGCGCCGCCCGGCTTGTTGGCGCGAGCCGCGGCGAGGATCTCGGCGACGCTCGGCCGCGCGCCGCCGCCGGCGGGCTTTGCCGCCTTCGCGGGAGCAGCCGCCTCGGGCGCCGCCGTGGCTTCGGCAGCCGCCGGTTCGTGAGGCTCTGCTGGTTCCGCAGGAGCAGCCGCAGCCGGTGCGGCGCCTGTCTGCGCCCGCGCGGCCGCGAGAATTTCCGCGACCGACATCTTCTTCTTTTCTGCCATCTCGATCGCCTCGACAGCCTCGCACCGCCGGTTCCGTGGCCGCGGGAGATACTCTCCGCGAACGCGCCGAGCCGGGTGCGAAAACCGTGCGAAAATTAGGTTTCGACCGGGGTTTGCCGAGTTCGTGATTTTTTTCACGAACTCTCCCTCAAACTGTATCGCCGGCGCCGGAGGTGTCAACGTCAGGCTCCGCCCTTTCCCGCGGGGATCCGTCGGCATCCTTGCTCCCGCCCACGTGATCCAGCCACAATCCGGCCCCCGAGCCTCGAGGCCGACCAGTGTCGTGCCCTCGGCGCCGGATCCCTGGAAGGAGTCGCCCCCCGTGCCCCCGTCGCGTCGCGTGTTGGTCGTGGGCGGGGGGGGACGGGAACACGCCCTCGCCTGGAAGCTCCGCCGCGACGGCGCCGAGGTGCTCGTGTCGCCGGGCAACGCCGGGACCGCCGCGATCGCGGAGAACGTCCCGCTCGCGGCGACCGACGTGCCGGCCCTCGTGCGGCTGGCGCGGGAGCGGAGCGTCGATCTCACCGTCGTGGGGCCCGAAGCGCCGCTCGTGGCGGGTATCGTCGACGCGTTCACGGCGGCGGGCCTGCGCGTCTTCGGCCCCACCGCCCGCGCCGCGCAGCTCGAGGGCAGCAAACTGTTTTGCAAGCAGATTCTCCATCGCGGCGACGTGCCCACGGCGATGTTTCGCGAATTCAGGTCGGTCGCCGCCGCCCGCGAGTTTCTAACCTCCCGCGAAGACATGCCGATCGTGATCAAGGCCGACGGCCTCGCCGCCGGCAAGGGCGTGTTCGTGTGCGCCGACCGCGAGGAGGCGCTGGCCGCCGTGGAGACGCTCGGCACGGATCCGCAGTTTGCCTCCGCGGCGAAGGGGATCCTCGTCGAGGAGCGGCTCGACGGCATGGAGGTGAGCGTGATGGCGATCACCGACGGCCGCACGATCGTGACGCTGCCGCCCCTCCAGGATCACAAGGCGGCGTACGACGACGACCAGGGGCCGAACACCGGCGGCATGGGCGCCTACTGCCCCACGCCGTTCGTCGACGCCGAGCTCCTCGCCGACATCGAGGCCCGGATCCTCGTGCCCACCGTCCACGCCATGCGCCGGGCGAAGGTGCCGTTTCAGGGCGTCTTGTACGCGGGGCTGATGCTCACGGCCCAGGGCCCGAAGGTGCTCGAGTTCAACGCCCGGTTCGGCGACCCGGAGTGCGAGGCGCTGCTCGTGCGGCTCGAGTCGAGCCTGCTCGATCTGCTCGATGCCGCGGCCGACCGCCGGCTCGCCGAGGTGGAGCCGCCCACGTGGCGGCCCGGCGCGAGCGTGACGGTGGTGATGGCCTCGGAGGGCTATCCCGGCCCCGTCGAGAAGGGCCGCACGATCCGCGGGCTCGACGCGGCGGCGGCGATCCCGGGCGTGCAGGTGTTTCACGCGGCGACGAAACTCGCGGCCGACGGCAGCGTGGTGAGCGACGGCGGACGGACGCTTGCCGTCACGGCGGTGGGCGACTCGCTCGCGCGGGCCAAGCTGCTCGCCTACTCGGGCGTCAAGGAGATCCGCTGGCCGGGCGCCTGGTGCCGCAAGGACATCTCCGACAAGGGACTCCGTCGGGAGCACGAACTGCTCCAGGAGGCGGCCGCCACGGAAGCCGCGCCATGAAGCTCCGCGTCGGACTCGTGGGACTCGGCCCCCTCTGGGACTCGCGCTACCTGCCGGCGCTGCGGGCGCTCGTCGACCGGTTCGAGGTCCGTGGCATCTGCGAGCAGGTCGCGCACCGGGCCAAGCGGGCCGCGGGCGAACTCGGGGCGGTGGCGGTCGACGGATTCCGCACGCTCGTGGAACGGGACGACGTCGACGCGATCCTGTGCCTGGCCGATCAGTGGTACGGCGTGAGCCCGATCCTCGCAGCCTGCGACCATGGCAAGGCCGTCTACTCCGCACTCTCGCTGCCCTGCGATCCCGCCGAGGCGCAGACGCTCCGGCGGCGGGTGGAGGCGGCCGGCATCGCCTTCATGGCCGA
>JBJSZP010000034.1:0-964 GCA_046090365.1 Planctomycetia bacterium | reverse complement strand
ATGGCGGCGTTCAACATCCTCGGCCTGCAGAGCATCTCCGATGCGATGGGCGAGGTGGTGAACTACATCCCGCGGCTGCTCGTGGCGACCGTGGTGGTGGTGATCGGGCTCCTGGCGGCGACGTTTCTTCGCGGCGTGGTGGCGACGAGCGCCGACCGCGTGGGGCTCTCGTACGCCGAGTACCTGGCCGGCGGCTGCTACTGGGTGCTCTCGATCCTGACCTTCATCGCGGCCTTCAACCAGCTCGGGATCCAGTTCGCGCTGCTCGAGAAGCTGATCCTGATCGGGTCGGCCGGCCTGTCGGCCGGGTTTGCCCTGGCCTTCGGCCTCGGCGGCCGCGACGTGATGAGCGGGATCCTGGCGGGCTACTACGTGCGGCAGCGGCTCCAGGCGGGCGACACCGTGACGGTGGGCACGCTCGAGGGCACCGTTCGCGAGGTGGGCCCGGTGGCCACGGTGATCGAAACCCGGGAAAACGGCCTCGTGTCGCGGCACTCGGTGCCCAACGCGAAGATGCTCCAGGAGGCCGTGCGGTAAGGGATTTCAAGAAAAAAACGGCCGTGCACGAAGTCTGCCGGCCGTGAGAGGGCGACGCCGCCGAGGCAGGGGCGTCGCGAGCAAACCGGCCGGCCCGCGGAGCAAAATTCCGCGGGCCGGCTACTTGACAGGATGTGTTTCGGCGTGAGATACTTCGAGGTGGTGGCAGAAATCCAAGGTCTGAATGCTTGGATCTGCACCGTGAAAGGGAAGCTACTGACCTCGGTCGAATGACGTTGCGGCGGATCGCCGCGGCTGCCTAGGGCACCGCGGAGTCGAATTCGGCCGAGCGGCTTCGAGGTTTTGGCTTCCCTGCTGCGTTCCCGGCCTCTGCCGGTGAGTTGCACCCGGGTTTTCCTGCTCTGCGGGAATCGCCTGCTTCGGCCCGATTCGTGCCCGGCTTTCGTTCGTCGCCATGGCATTCGGC
>JBJSZP010000033.1:0-2812 GCA_046090365.1 Planctomycetia bacterium | reverse complement strand
CCGTATTTCCGCAGCGTGTCTTCCGAGATCTCGATGTCGATCTCGTAGTCCTTGGCGCCGAGCAGGTTGGCCGCCGACACGGCCGGCAGGGCGAGCAGGTCGTCGCGGACGAGCTCGGCCACGTCGCGGAGCTCCGCCTCGCTGGCCGCGTCGCCGGAGGCGTCGGCCGGCGCGAGCACGCCCACCTTGATCGCCGCCGTGCGGAGCGTCACCTGCTCCACCTTCGGGTCTTCGGCGAGCTCCGGCATGCTCGGGATGCGCTCCACCTCGGAGCGGATCTCGCCGAGCGTCTTCTGCACGTCCTTCACGCTCTCCTGGAGTTCGAACACGCAGAAGCCCATCCCCTCCTGGGCCACGCTCGTGATCTTCTTGATGCCGGCGACACTGCGGCAGGCCTCCTCCACCTTCTGGCAGATGCCCTCCTCGACCTCCTCGGGCGTCGCCCCGGGGTAGGGCACCGTGACGAGCACGATCTCGAGGTCGAACTCGGGAAACACCTCGCGCCGCATCGATGCGAACGACATCGCGCCCACGAGCAGGGTCGCCATCACCAGCGTGTTCATCGCCGGCATGTTGCGGACGGTCCAACTGATGATCGTTCTCATCGGGCGAGCCTCAGGAGGCGTCGTTGTCGCCGGGCTTTTCCGCCATCACGGCCGGCTCGGCCCGCGGGCCGCCCGACTCGACGACCTCCATCCCGGCACGCGGATGCGAGATCTGGCTCGTGACCACGCGGTCGCCGGGCAGGAGCCCCGATGCCGCCGCGTCGAACACCACGCGGCCTCCCGCCACCTGCACGGGGCGGGGATCGAGGATCACGAGCCGCCCGTCGCGCACCACCCACACCTCGCCGCTCGGCCGCTGGGCCTCCTCGGGGATCGACACGAGCTGCTCCGTGGGATCGACGTGCACCCGCACCTCCACGAACATGCCCCGGAGGAGCGACTGCGGCGCCCCGGGAGGCAGGTCGGCGAGCGGCGCGCCGTAGCGGTCGAGCGCCGTCACTCCGCGCGGATCGCTGACGAGCACCCGGCAGGGGAGCGTGCGGGTCTTCTCGTCGAGCCCCCGGCCCTCCTGCCGCGAGAGCACGCCCTTCCATTCGTAGGCGGCGTCGCCCACCGTGAACACGACCGTGGCGGGAGTGTCGAGCTGGTCGTGGGCGGCGCGGGCGGTGTCGCCGTTGCGGCGGCCGCCCCACACGCGGGCCACCTCGTCCATCGTGAGGCTCGTGCGGACCTCGGCCGAGCGGGTGTCTTCGATCGTGACGAGCGCCGTACCCTTGGCGACGAACGAGTCCTGCTCCACCTTGTCTTCCACCACGATCCCGTCGATGGGAGCCACGATCTTCGTCCGGGAGAGGTCGAGCCGGGCCTTCTCGAGCATGGTCTGCGCCAAGGCCTGCGCCTCGAGGAGCCGGTTGCGCCGCTTGGAGAGCACCCGCTTCTGCCCCTCGAGCGCCGTGAGCGCGTTGGCGGCGGTAAGCTCATCGCGGACCGCCCGGTCGTGCTCCGACTCGGTGACGATCTTTCCCGCCTTGAGCGTTTCGAGCCGGGCCGCCTCGCGGCGGGCGAGTTCCACCTGGCGCTTGGCGAGGTCGACGGACGTGCCGTTCTGCACGATCTCCTCGTCGATCTCCTCGATCGCATGTCCCGCCTGTTTGAGCTCCCGCTCGAGCCGCTCCACGTCGAGCTCGTAGTCGCGGGGATCGATCTCGAGCAGCGGCGTGCCCGCCTTCACGAACTGCCCCTCGTTGCAGGCCTCGGACTTCCGCAGGAGCCGGCCCCCCACCTCGGCGGCGAGCGTCACCTCTCGCAGCGGCACGACCACGCCGTCGGCCTCGATGGTGAGCCCGTCGGTCTCGGCCCGCACGTCGGTGGTGCGCACCGGCGTGGCGGCGGCGACGTCGGCCTGTTTTCGTTCTGGCGGCGGCTGGCTCCCCATGAACATGAAGGCGGCGATGCCCGCCCCGAGGATGACCAGCGGCAGGACCCAGCCGAGGATGGCACGGACGACGTTCATCGAGGGGTTCCGGGGGAGGGCCGGCGCCGGGCGGACGACGGGGCGGCGAGGGTCGGACCCTGGCCGAGGGCGGCGAGGGCATAGCGGGTGACGTGGTCGGCGAGCTGGCCCGGCGTGTGGAGCGAGGCGATCTCGGTCGGCGGCACGAGCATCCCCACCACGTCGCCTGCGGCGCGATAGAGAAAACACTGGCCGATGATGCTGAGCGCGATCCGGCGGAGCTCGGGCTCGCCGAGGCTGCCGCCGGCGAGCTCGTCGAGGATCGAGACGAGGAGCGCGAAGTGGGGCCGGATGTAGTCCTCGACGAGTTCGCGGCAGGCGTCGGTGGGATGGAGCACCTCGCGCATCATCAGCCGCACCTGCCAGGGCGGCTTGCCGAACCCCAGCATCCGCTCGAGCATGTTGGCGACGAAGTCGTGGAGCCGATCGGCCGCCGGCTTGCCGGCCGGCCACTCGGGGAGCGGCACCTGCTTCACCCGCGCCTGGTGGGCGTGCTTCACGCTCTCGATGTAGAGCCGGCGCTTGTCGCCGAAGTAGTAGTTCACGGCGGCGACGTTGACGCCCGCCTCGAGGCAGATGTCGCGGACGGTGGCCGCCTCGTAGCCGTGCTCCGCAAACGCCTGGCCCGCGGCGAGCAGGAGCCGATCGCGGGGATCGTCGGCATCCTTCGATCCGGCGGCGAGGGAGGGCGTGGAGGCGGTGGCCATGGGGAATGCCCCGAAAGGGCGTGTTTCAAACAGGCGTTTCAATCAACTGTATACCGAGGGAACCGCAGGGCCAAGATGGGAATAAC
>JBJSZP010000032.1:0-4779 GCA_046090365.1 Planctomycetia bacterium | reverse complement strand
GGGCTCGATCCCGACGCGATCCGCCGCGTGGGCGCCGTGGCCACCGCCGGCCGCGAGCCCGACCTCGTGCTCCTCCTCGACATCGACCTCGCCACGGCCGCGGGCCGGCTCGCCCGGCCGCTCGACAAGCTCGAGAGCCGCGGCGACGAATTCCGCGCGCGGCTCCGAGCCGGCTATCTGGCGGAGGCGGCCCGGGCACCGGACCGGATCACCGTGATCGACGCGGCCGCCGCGCCGGGCGTGGTGGCCGACAGGCTGCGGCAGGCGCTCGGCACTCGCTTTCCCGAACTGCGGTGACCAGCATGGCGTGGCAGGGCATCGAGGGACACGACGCGATCGCCGCCGAGTTCGCCGCGGCCCACGCCCGCGGCCGCGCGGCGGGCAGTTACCTGTTCATCGGCCCGGCCGGCGTGGGCAAGGGCACGTTCGCCAAGCGGCTCGCCAAGTCCCTCACCTGCCAGGCGCCGCGGCCGGGGCTCGTGGCGTGCGATGCGTGCGCGTCGTGCATGCAGGCGGAGGCCGGCAGCCATCCCGACATCGACATCGTGCAGAAGCCGGAGGATCGCGCCACGATCCCGCTCGAAGCCCTGATCGGCGACGCGGACCATCGGATGCGCGAGGGACTCTGCTGGCGGCTCCTGCTCAAGCCCGCGCTTGGCGGCCGCCGGGTGGCGATCATCCTCGACGCCGACACGCTCTCCGACGAGGCGGCCAACTGCCTGCTCAAGACGCTCGAGGAGCCTCCGCCGGAGGCGGTGATCATCCTCGTGGGCACGTCGCTCGAGCGGCAGCTCCCCACGATCCGTTCGCGCTGCCGGATCGTGCGGTTTCGGCCGCTTGCCGCCGACGAGGTGGCCCGCGTGCTGGCGGCCGACCAGGCCGTGGGGCAGGCCGCTCCCGCGAGGCTGCAGGAATGTGCGGCGGGAGCGGCGGGCAGCCTCGAGCGGGCCCGGCTCCTCCTCGACGACGACCTGATGGCGTTTCGCGGCCAGATGCTCCGGATGCTCGGCACGCGTCCGCTCCGCGGAGTCGATCTGTGCCGCGACGTGCTCGCCCTCGTCGAGGCCGCGGGCAAGGAGGCACCGCCCCGGCGGGCACGGCTGCGGGTCGTGCTCGAGTTCGCGCTCGAATTCTTTCGCACCGCCCTGCGGCGGGACACGACCGGGGAACAGCCTGCCGACGGGGCCCTCGCAGCGGCCGTGTCGGCCTGGCAGGGTGACGCCGAGCGGGCTGCGGCGGGCATTGCGCACACGCTCGACGCCCTCGACGGCATCGAGCGGAATGCCAACCTGACGATCCTCGTCGACGCCTGGACCGCGCTCCTCGAAGAGCCGCGGCTTGCCCAATCGCCGTAGCCTCCCGCTCTGCGGCAATGCGGGGTGCAGACTTGGACAATCTGCACCTACGAAGTGCTGGGCACACGGCAGCGCGGCCGTGAATTCCAGTGCAACGCCGCCCCTTCGTAGCCGCAGAGTGGCACTCTGCGGAATCCGCGTGGCTCCGGGCAATCGAGGCAGGCCGGCGAGGCTACGACCTCGAGACGGGCCAGCCGACCACGATCGATTTTTCGGGTCCTGCCTGTCGATCCACCTTTTCGGGATCGATCACGGTCGGGCCGGCACGTGGGCGGAACGTGTGCCGCCGGCCGGCGCGAGGCAGGAACGGGGCATGGCCGACAAGCGGGCTCGGGGAATCGTTGCCTCCTCGTTCGTGGCCGGGCTCTTGCTCGCGGCGGTGGTGTTTGCACCGCGTGCCTGGGAGCCGGTGCCGGAGCCGTTCTTCGGGCTCGACGAGCAGCCCGGCAGCCTGCCGCCGGCTCAGCAGCAACCCCGCGCCGAACGCCTGGCGCTCAACGAACCGGTGCCGCTCGTCTCATCGCCGGAGGCGCTCCAGGCGGCGGCGATCGCAGCCCGCGAGGCGCTCGCAGCCGCGCCGGTGCGGGTGGCGGACGAGCCCGTCACACCGCCTGCTCCTCGAGACCGCGAAGTCACCGAGTGGGCCGCCGTGCCGCCGCCTGCCGTGGTATCGACGCCCGTGCAGGTTGTGAGTCCTGAGAGTCCCGAGCCAGAGCCGACGGCAGCTGCGCGGGCGGAGCCCCTTGCGCCGCCAGCCCCGGCTGCAGAGGTTCCTTCGCAGACTGCGGTGCTTTCGGCTCCGCCGGTCGCCCCAGCGGTCACTGCACCCGCGGCCCCGGCGATCGCTCCGACTGTCGTCTCCGAAACCCAGCCCCCTGCGCCCGAGTCGCTCCGAGCCCTCGTCACGCGCGTGCAGTCGACGCGACCTGCGGCCGTCGTGGAAGCCCCGCTGCCGCGGCGCATCAGCCCGCCGCCCGCCGTGGCCCCGATGGCCCACGACGAGCCCGTCGCCGACGATGCCCTCGGAGCCGCGCCGCTGCCGGGCGACGAGTGGATCGACCCCGACCGCGTCAACTGGTCCGACGTGCCGCTCGTGCATCCGGCGAGCAAGCCAACGGTGCCGGTGCCGCGGCTCGGCCTGCGGCCGCGGCTGCGGGTGGGCGAACGGCTGCTCGGCCGCGACCGCCCCGGCGACCCGGCGGCGCCGAATGCCGACGTTCGCAGCGGCCTGGCCGACATCCGCTCGTGGCCGATGCCGCACAAGCTCCTCCAGCAACTCGAATCGCTCACGACCACCCCCCATGCCGACGCCACCCGGGCATGGGCGTCGACATCCCGCGATCAGCTCGACGCCGTGCTCGCCACCGCGGGCCCGCGCGATGCCGCCGCCCCGCCGGCGCTCGTGACGCTCGGCGAAGCCGTGCACGCCGGCATGGGAATCGCCGACGCCACGACCGACCACACGCAGGCGTCGGCCACCCGCCGCGCCGCCCTCGCCCTGGCCCGGCGGATCGCGGTCTGGCGGGCGGCGACCGGCCTGTGTGCCGACGCGGGTCCGGGCGACGTGCGGCTGGAGGCAGAGGTCGCCCGGCTCCTCGATGCGGTCGAGCGGTTCGAGCTCTCCACGATGCCCGAAGACGCGGCCGTGGCGGCCCGCGCAGCCGGAGTGCTCGAGGCCGCCGCGCACCCGGGCACCGCCGGCCTCGCCAAGGCGGTGCGCGACCACTACCTCGCGGCCAACGTGCGGATCGCCGTCCACCAGCAGTTTCTGGAGCGACTGTTGCCCGGGGCCACCGTCTCCACCGGGCCCGTCGACGACGTGGTGCTCGGCCGCAAGGTCCGCGGCACCCGCACCGTGCAGCGCACGACGACGGTCAGGTTCGTGCCAGACGCCGACGAGATCTGCTTCGACCTCGAGGTGCACGGCGACGTGGAGTCGCGCACGTTCACGGAGTCGGGCCCGGTGTCGCTCGAGTCGCGGGGCGAGTCGTCGTTCACGGTCCGCAAGCCGATCAAGGTGTCGACGGCGGGCCTGCTGTTCGGCACGGCCACGGGCATGGCGAGCAACCGCTCGCAGCTGGCGAACGTGCAGACCAGTTTCGACTCGGTGCCGATCATGCGGTCGCTCGTGCGCAACATCGCCAAGAACCAGCACGATGACACGCTGCCCGAGGCCAACCGCGAGGTGATCGACCACATCGTCTCGAGGGCCTGTCGCGAGGTCGACGCCCAGGCGGAGCCGAAGTTCGTGGAGATCTCCGACAAGATCCGCGAGCGGGTGTGGGAGCCGCTCGCGCGGCTCGGCCTCGACCCGACGCCGGTCGCGATGGAGACGACGGCGACCACGGCCACGCTCCGCCTGCGTCTGGCGGCCGACGATCAGCTCGCCGCCCACACGCCGCGGCCACGGGCCCCGGCCGACGCCCTGTTCAGCCTGCAAGTCAACGAGTCGACGCTCAACAACGCCCTCGAACGGCTTGGCCTCGCCGGCCGGCGGTTCTCGCTCGAGGAACTCCTCGGCATGCTCTACGAACGGGCCGGATTCGAGCCGCGCATCCCCGACGACCTGCCCGAGGGCGTGTTCGTGTCGTTCGCCCGGCGGCAGCCGCTGCGGGTGGAGTGCCGCGAAGGCCTCGTGCACATGCGGGTGGCGCTCGACGCAATCGAGAGCGGCCGGCGGAGCTGGTACGACATCATCGCCCAGGTGGCCTACAAGCCCACCCACTCCGCGCCGCAGGTGTTCCTCGAGCGCGAGGGCCCCGTGCAGCTGAGCGGCCCCGGCCACCAGGGCCGCATCGAATTCGCCCTGCGCACGATCTTCGGCAAGATCTTCCCCAAGGAACGGCCGATCCCGGTGCTGCCCGACCGCCTCGTGAAGAACCCGCGGCTCGAAGGCCTCATGGTGCTCCAGGCGGTGAGCACCGACGGCTGGCTGGCCCTGGCGCTCGGCATCCGCGACGGCGAAACGACCGTCGCCCAGCCCGCCGCCACGACAGACAAAGCCGCCGACCGCCGCCCGCGCATCTTCCGCTGACTGTAGGAGAGGCTTGGGCCTGTCTCTCTTGAGTGCGCGCCGGCTCGGGGTTGCCCCGTACCACCTCGCCGGACGTTCGCTGCGGCCCTCCAGGCCTCCGCTCACTCGACTCCGGCTGCGCTGCGCCATCCATGGCTGCGCTTGCCTACATACGCCGGCTCAATGGTAGGGGCAACCCCTCGCCTCCCCCCTTTTCAGTCAAGCCAGTTGAGGAGGCTCGGGGCTGCCCATGCCCTTGAGCGGGCTGTGGGAGCGAGCGCAGCCATGGATGGCGAAAGCGAAGCGGACACGCAGAGAGCCGAGGCCGGGAGGGCCGAGGCGAACGTCAAGCGAGAGGGCGTGGGCAGTCACGAGCCGGCGCGTCTCATTGGCCCAGGGCATCGACAGGCT